>CAYFVA010000436.1:0-1505 GCA_964346265.1 uncultured Desulfobacterales bacterium | reverse complement strand
CGAAACCAGGAGTTTGCATGACCGGAATCAAGCGGGTAAAACCGAAAAACAAGCATTTGAAAAAGGCCCTTGCCAAAATCATCCTGTTCATTCTCGGACGCGCGTTCCAGGTGATTTCAAGGACGGACCCCTTTGTGAGAAACGAGGTGAGCCAATGGCCCGAAGGATTCAAACTCGAACTTGGGGTTCATCCGAACGGCCCTGTACTCAAAATGCAGAAGCTCGACAAAAATCTTTGTGCAAAAGATTTCGGTGACCAAGCAGCCCACCTTTCCATGGAATTTAAACACATTGAGTCGGCCCTCCTGGTTCTGCTGCCCATAGCCGGTGTACCTCAAGCCTTTGCAGAACGGCGGATCACGGTGACCGGAGATGTGGCCCGGGCCATGTCTTTTGTCCGCTGCCTCAACGTGGTTCTGTACTACCTGTACCCGGATTTTGTCGCCGACCGGATCGTCAGAAAACGGATTGCCCCGGACCGGAAGAAAAAATGGTCCGTCCGGTGCTATTTCTACACGATCGGAATCATCACCGGATAAACCCATCCGCATTCAAGGAGAACCCAAATGCTTCCTTCCTATTTTGAATTTCACAACCCGGTCAAAATCCTGTCCGGCCATCAGGCGCTCGAGAATATCCCGTACGAGCTTTCGCTCATGAAAAGCAAACGGCCGCTTCTGATCACAGACCAGGGTGTGCGAAAGGCAGGACTGATCGACGTATTCCTGGGTGCCGCCAAAAGTTCCGCACTCGAATCGGTATCCATCTTCAGTGATGTGCCGCCGGATTCTTCCAACCGGGTGGTCAACACCATCGCAGAAGACTTCCGGGAAAACCGGTGCGATTCCATTATTGCAGTGGGGGGAGGCTCTCCCATTGATACGGCCAAAGGGGTGAACATCCTGGTAAGCCACGAGGCAAACGATTTAATGGCGTTCGAAGGAGTGGACCGCCTTGAAAACCCCCTCATGCCGCTGACCGTTGTCCCGACCACTGCGGGCACGGGCTCCGAGGCCACCCTTGTGGCCGTCATTTACAATGAAGAACAAAAGGTGAAAATGGAGTTCACCTCCAACTACCTCGTCCCGGACCTTGCCGTACTCGACCCGCGAATGACACTGACCATGCCGCCCCGTGTCACTGCGGCCACCGGCATGGACGCGCTGAGCCATGCCGTGGAAGCGTATACCTGTCTGCAAAAGAATCCGGCAAGTGATGCATACGCGTTTGCAGCGATCAAACTCATCCGGGAACACCTGACCGCCGCAGTCATCAAAGGAAAAGACGAGAAGGCAAGACTCGGCATGGCAACCGCGGCGCTCATGGCCGGCATTGCATTCTCCAACTCCATGGTGGGGGCGGTGCATGCCCTCGGGCATGCAGCAGGCGCCGCCGCCGGGATTCACCACGGCACGGCCATGTCCATATTTCTGCCCCACTGCCTTGAGTTCAACATGGAAAAGATATCAGATTTTGCAGCTGAACTCCTTCTCCCCCTGGCCGGC
>CAYFVA010000435.1:0-1507 GCA_964346265.1 uncultured Desulfobacterales bacterium | reverse complement strand
TAATGGCCTGGATGTGTCCGATCCGTTCAACCCTTCCCAGAACATCATGGGCGGCGCCCGGTATCTCAACCGCCTGATCCGGCGGTACGGGAATACGCTTTCTCTGGCACTTGCCGCGTATAATGCGGGACCGTCTGCCGTGGACCGGTATGAAACCATCCCCCCTTTTCCCGAAACCCGGCGGTATGTAAAAAAAGTAATGAAAGCGTACGCCATGTACAAGTGACCGCCTTGTTGGAGGCAGTAGACGGGCCACGGCCCTCAATGTACAGGGGAGAAAACCGGCTTGAAGGGCCTCCTTTGGTCCTCAAACCGCGTAATTTTCTTTGCGACCGGCAGGGCACAAAAGGGCGGATCTCCTTTCAGTTCAGGATCGACTCCCGGATATAATCAAGAAGTCTTTCCCGGATATCCGGGTGTTCCATTGAATAGGCGAGGTTCGCCATCTGGAAACCGGCCTTGTCCCCGCAGTCGAAACGCTCTCCTTTGAACTTGTACCCGAAAACGGGCTGGTGCTCCAGAAGTGCTTTCATGGCGTCTGTCAGCTGGATTTCATTGCCGGCTCCCTTTTCCTGCCGGCTGAGAAAATCGAAAATCTTGGGAGTGAGAATATACCGTCCCATTATGGCGAGGTTGGAGGGTGCTTCGGCAGGATCCGGCTTTTCAATCATGTCTTTTATCTTCACCACGCTGTTTTCCATGGGTTCTGCGTCCAGGATGCCGTATTTGTCCGTCTGCTCGGCTTCCACTTCCATAATGGCGGCAATGGATGCCCGCAGGCGGTCAAATGTGTCCACCATCTGCGTGAGCACGGATTTCTGGGATTTGACAAGGTCATCCGCCAGAAGGACGGCGAATGGTTCGTCTCCCACGATATCCCTTGCGCACCAGATGGCGTGGCCAAGCCCCAAAGGTTCGTTCTGGCGGGTATAAATGATGGTGCCGGTTTTCGGCACCAGTCCCTGGATCTGCCGAAGCAACTCGTCTTTCTGTTTGAATTCGAGATTTCTCTCCAGCTCAAAGGATCGGTCAAAATGATCCTCCAGCGCTTTTTTCCCCCTGCCGGTGACAAATATAATCTGTTCGATCCCGGCCTCAAACGCCTCTTCCACTGCATACTGGATAATGGGTTTGTCCACGACCGGAAGCATTTCCTTTGCCATGGCTTTTGTGGCCGGAAGGAAACGTGTTCCAAGTCCGGCTACGGGAAATACGGCTTTTTTAATTTTCATCGGAAGTACCCCTCCTGCCTGTTGTGTTGGTTACACTCGGTTGTCTGTGTGTCCGGACCCTCTTGATCAAGTGTTCCGGAGCTTCAGGTGTCGATTTCAAAAATTTTTTATGCAGTTCCGGCAAAATCTTTCCTTTGCCTCTTTACCCGTGTTCGAGGTCGATCTCCATGAAATTGAACCAGTAGCCGTTGTTTGAGCTGAAGTCCAGTTCCACCCGTACCACTTCCACATGGCGCTCTTCGATTTCATGAAATTTTTTCAGAATTTCCTTGATC
>CAYFVA010000434.1:0-1592 GCA_964346265.1 uncultured Desulfobacterales bacterium | reverse complement strand
GTTTATAAGAAACTTGAGACTTGAAACTGGAAACAAGAAGCTTCCGCGTTCAAGTTTCTTGGTTTGTTGTGATGCTGTGCATCATGCCTGTTATATGAAACTCTTTTCTCTATTTGCCTCATCCTTATAATAGGAGGAAATTTTGTTCTGTCAAGTCCCGTGTATGTACTAGGTATCCAGTTCCTCCGCATACTCTTTTACGGACGGGTTCTGATCAAGAAACCGGTACAAAGTGGCCCTGCCCACGGACAGTATCCGGGCCGCCTTGGATTTGTTGCCCCCTGTTTTTTCCAGAGCCGTTTTGACGCTTTCAGGCTCCAGCTTGTTCTTTTTCCGGGGGGACTTTTCCTGTTTTTCCTCCGTATCATGCGGCAAGTCTGCCATTTGGTCCGCCTGCTCCCTGATCTCCATGGGAAGATCCCAGGGTTTGACCACGCTGCCTTTTGCATGAACCACGGAGAACTGGACCACGTTTTTCAACTCCCGCACATTCCCCGGCCAGTGATAATCGAGCATAGTATCCAGGGCTTCCTTTGAAACCGAAGGGGGTGTGTCGTTATGCTCCTTTTCCGTCTCTTTCAGGAACCGGGAGATCAACAGCGGTATATCGGTTTTGCGGTCCCTGAGCGGCGGAAGCTTGATGGGAATCACATTGAGCCGGTAAAACAGATCCTGCCGAAACTTCCCGTTCTGCACCTCTTCCATGAGGTTTTTGTTGGTGGCGCTGATGATCCTCACTTCCACTGATACCTGCTTTTCTCCCCCGACCTTTTCGAATACACCTTCCTGAAGAAAACGGAGAATCTTCACCTGGGTTTTAAGCGGCAGCTCAGCCACCTCATCGAGAAACAAAGTTCCCTTGTGCGCCAGCTCGAATCTTCCCTTGCGTTCTTTCACAGCTCCGGTGAACGCACCTTTGACATGGCCGAACAACTCGCTTTCCACAATTCCTTCGGGGATGGCCCCGCAGTTGACCGGAACAAAAATTCCGTTACCAAAGGCGCTGTAATCGTGGACGGCGTTGGCCACCCGTTCCTTTCCCGTGCCCGTCTCCCCGGAGATATGAACCGGATACTTGTAGACCGCCACATCCTTGATCTGCCGGAAGATATCCTGCATGACTTTGCTTTGGCCGATGATACCGGAAAAGCTGGTCATGCGCTCGGCTTTCAATGACAGGTCGATGGAAT
This sequence comes from uncultured Desulfobacterales bacterium, assembly GCA_964346265.1. Taxonomy (GTDB): domain Bacteria; phylum Desulfobacterota; class Desulfobacteria; order Desulfobacterales; family Desulfobacteraceae; genus JAIPEK01. Next base: position 402 of record CAYFVA010000434.1, on the reverse strand, counting down.
CGGTGAGATCGCTGAAAGAGGCGATCACTCCGTTAAACTCCCCTTCTGTGCTGCGTATGGCCGAGACCGTCATCTCAATCTGCCGGGTCCGGCCCTGCTTGGTGATGATGGTGAGCGGATATTCCACCGTACCTGAGGTAAAATCCGGGGTTTCGTTGCAGAACGAACAACGGTCACCGCAAAAAGGTCTGCCGAACACCTTGTGGCAGTCTCTTCCCAAAAGTTCGTCCCTTGAGTATCCTGTGATTTGTTCGGCCGCCCGGTTGAAAAATGTTATGGTGCGGTCCGGTTTATGGGCAATGATGCCCTGCTTGAGATTGTCGATCACAAGTGACAGATTTTCCCGATCCAGAAGGGTATCCGTAAATTTTTCCATCAGCAGATTTCCTCGACTCCGATTCA
>CAYFVA010000433.1:0-1595 GCA_964346265.1 uncultured Desulfobacterales bacterium | reverse complement strand
AGGAAGTACGCATGGGATTTTCAAAAAAAGATCTGCTGGATGTGGAATCACTGTCTGAAAGTGAGATTTCCATGATTCTGGATACCGCCGAAGGCATGAAGGAAATATCCGAGCGGCCGGTGAAAAAAGTACCCACCCTGAGAGGAAAAACCGTTGTCCTGTTTTTCCAGGAGCCCAGCACCCGGACCCGCCTTTCCTTTGATAATGCCGCAAAAAGACTTTCCGCGGACAGCATTGCCATTTCAAAGAGCGCCAGCAGCATCGTTAAAGGCGAAACCTTGATTGACACGGCCAGGAACCTCGACGCCATGAACCCGGATGTGATCGTGATGCGCCACTCTTCTTCCGGTGCGGCCCATATTGTGGCAAAGAGGGTCAAGGCTTCCGTGATCAACGCAGGGGACGGGATCCACGCCCATCCCACCCAGGCGCTTCTGGACCTGATGAGTGTCCGGGAGAAAAAAGGGGATGTGAACGGTTTGACCATCGCCATAGTCGGGGACATCTCCCACAGCCGGGTGGCAAGATCCGATATCGCGCTTTTTTCCAAAATGGGGGCCCGCGTGAGAATCACCGCCCCCCGGACCATGATTCCTGCCGGGGTTGAATCCCTGGGATGCACGGTTTTTCCGGACATGGAATCCTGTATTGAAGGCGTGGATGTGGTGATGATGCTCCGGATCCAGAAAGAGCGCCAGGAGAATGTGCTGTTTCCGTCCGAAAGGGAGTACGCATCCGAATTCGGCCTGAATATGGATCGGCTGAAGCTGGCAAAGCCCACCGCCCTTGTGATGCACCCCGGCCCCATGAACCGGGGCGTGGAGATCACAAACGAAGTGGCGGACTGCGGACAATCCGTGATTCTCGACCAGGTCACCAACGGGGTCGCCCTTCGGATGGCCCTGTTCTACCTGGTTGCAGGGGGAGGCAGAGCAAATGATTCGAATTAAAGGGGCAAGAGTTCTGGATCCCGGACATATGGACGACGTTCGGGACATCCTTATAAAAGACGGCGTGATCGATTCCATTGTGGACCCGGCCGCCCCGGTTGACGATCCTGATACCGAGGTGGTGGATGCAGCCGGCATGATCGCGGTGCCCGGACTCGTGGACATGCATGTTCATTTACGCGAGCCCGGCCACGAGTACAAGGAAACCATTGAAACCGGGCTCAAAGCGGCAGCAGCAGGAGGATTCACCACTGTATGCCCCATGCCCAATACAGACCCTGTGAACGACAGCAGCCGGATCACCCGGTTTATCATCAGCAAGGCAAAAGAAGCAGGATTTGCAAAAGTGATGCCGGTGGGCGCCGCCACCAGGGGATCCGAAGGGGTCACCCTTGCCGAATACGGGGATATGAAGGATTCCGGGATCTGCGCGGTATCAGACGACGGACGGCCGGTGAAACATTCGTTGATGATGCGCCGGGTGCTCGAGTATGCAGCAGGACTCGATCTTCCGGTCTTTTCCCATGCCGAAGACCTGGACCTTGCAAACGGCGGCTCCATGAACGAGGGAAGGGTGGCAACATCCCTCGGGATCAAAGGAATTCCCAATGCAGCGGAAACGGTGATGGTGATCCGGGATATCGA
>CAYFVA010000432.1:0-1596 GCA_964346265.1 uncultured Desulfobacterales bacterium | reverse complement strand
TAAAAGAGATCCGGGCCTCCCACACGGGCCGGTTTTTAAAAAAAATGATCAAAGCGTAAATATGTGCCCACAGGTGCAAGCAACGCAGAAGACGGACAAAAAGACAAGTCCTGTGGTGTGTCTTATTCTTTCCGACGGCCTGACATGGCATCAAACCACACCCCTTTGATACCGGACCGGACCCGCATTGCCGTCCAGAGAAGTCTTTCGGACTGGTATACTGCCCACAAACGGCATCTGCCCTGGCGGGAGACAAAAGATCCCTACCGGATCTGGATCTCCGAGGTAATGCTCCAGCAGACCCGGGTAACAACGGTAATTCCGTATTTCAACACGTTTCTCCGCCGGTTTCCCGACATCAAAGGCCTTGCCGAAGCGGATTCCGATGCCCTGCTTAAAACATGGGAGGGGCTTGGCTACTATGCCAGGGCCAGGAATCTTCAAAAAGCCGCCCGGATCATAGTTGACGATTTCAACGGCTGTATTCCGGATACCCGGGAAGAACTGATCAAACTGCCCGGCATAGGCGACTACATCGCCTCGGCTGTAGTAAGCATCGCCTTCGGCAAGCCCCATGCCGTTGCAGACGGCAACGTAAAACGGCTTCTATCCAGACTCTTCGAAATCGAGGCACCGGTGAACAAACAGGCCTCCCACCGGATCTTCAAAGCTTATGCCCAAGAGCTGATCAAAGAGTCTGACCCCGGCGCCTTCAATCAGGCCATGATGGAGGCCGGTGCAAAGCTGTGTCTCCCGGGAAATCCGGTGTGCGGAGACTGCCCGGTCCGTTCCCTTTGCAGAGCCTTTTCAAAGGACCGGACGAATGAACTTCCCCGGCGCATCCCGCGAAAAAAAGTCCCCACCTTTCAAATTGCAGCCGGTATCGTGCGGAAAAACGGAAAACTGCTTATTACAAGAAGAGACCCGGATGGCCTTCTTGGAGGATTATGGGAATTTCCCGGCGGCAAGCTGAAAGAAAATGAAGATGCAGCGTCCGCCTGCATCCGAGAAATTTATGAGGAAACCGGCCTTACCGTGGCAATCGATGGCTATCTGACCCGGGTTTCGCATGCGTACACCCATTTTAAAATTGAAATGGACGTTTTTTACTGTTCCCATTTGGCAGGGGACATCCGGCTGAACGGGCCCTGTGACTTCAGATGGATCGACCTGGAAGACATCCCCGGGTTCGCCTTTCCCAGAGCCAACCTCAAGTTTATTCCCATGATCGAGTCCAGCCCCACGGACGGGGACGCACGTTCCGGTTAGCACGGCGGCAGGGGACCGGGCCGCACGCTTGAAAATTCCGCCCAAGTTTTTTTACATCTTCGTCAGCACCATTCCCGTTCTTGTCGGGAGATAAAGGCTCAGGCCCGCCCCTTTCAGGGTGTGGTGAATCTGATCATCCACAAGCCGTCCGTGCCCCCCGAATCTGGATTCGTCCGTATTCAGAACGGTTTTGTACGTTCCGGCGGGCGCCTGGATGATGTAATCACGGAAGGATTCATTGGGATGGAAATTACAGACAAACACATACTTGTCCCGCATGAACGCGATCACGCGGTTTTCCTCGTGAAGATGCAGAAGGTCCGGCTT
>CAYFVA010000431.1:0-1602 GCA_964346265.1 uncultured Desulfobacterales bacterium | reverse complement strand
GAGCGGGGACAGGCGATGTTGATCCGTTCAAATCCGGTGCCGTTATCACCGAACCATTCCCCGTGGTCCAGCCCCACACCGGCCTTTTCCTCCAGAAGACGGATCCGCTCCGTGGCGTCCGCTCCGACGGCCGAAAAATCCACCCACGCCAGATAGGTGCCCTGGAGTTCATGCACAACCACCCCGGACAGCTCTTTTTCAAGAAAAGTTTTGAGATACATGTAGTTCTCATACAGGTATTCAATCAAATCATCCAGCCATGGTTCCGCCTCATTGTATGCAGCCGCCGCAGCCACGGCACCGAAAAGGGTTCCGCCAATGCCGTTGGTGAATCCCAGTTTTTCAATCTGAATGGTCATCTCGTCGCGGATGACCGGGTTGGGAATGACGATGCCGGACTGCTGCAGGCCGGCCAGGTTAAATGTTTTGCTGGCTGCCAGACAGGTGATGGAGTTTTGGGCGAATTTCCGTGAAATGGAGGCAAAACACACATGCTTGAATCCCGGCATAATCAGATCACAGTGGATTTCATCGGAAACGATCAGTACCTGGTTCTCCAGGCAGATGTTGCCGAACATCTCCAGTTCCTCTCTTGTCCAGACACGGCCCACCGGGTTATGGGGAGAGCATAGAATCGCCAGCTTGACCCGGGGATCCTGTACCTTCTTTTTCAGATCCTCAAAATCCATCCGGTACTGACCGTGTTCAAGCTGCAAGGGGTTCTCCGCGATCCTGCGGCCGTTGCTCAGGATCGCCCGGGCAAACGGATAGTACACCGGCGGCTGGATCAACACCTTGTCTCCGGGCTGTGAAAACCTTTGGATGATGTAGTTGACTGCCGGTACCACACCGGGAGTCGTTCGGATCCAGTCTTCATGGATCTCGAACTGATGCCGCCTTTTATACCAGGAAATCAGGGCCGGGAAATAGGACGGATCGATCAGGCTGTAGCCGTATACCCGGTGATCCAGCCGCTTTGCCATGGCCTGTCTGATCACGTCCGGACATTGAAAATCCATATCCGCAACCCACAGCGGTAAAAGATCCTCTTTGCCTTTCCCAAACACGCTTGAGAGGATTTGCGGTTCCCATTTCATGGAAGCCGTCCCGCTTCTGTCAATGATCTCGTCAAAATTCCAATCCTTGTCCATCGGTTTATTCCTTTTGCTTCATAAGATTTTGTCTGTTGTTTGCCAGTACCGCAATTCATGGTTCATAACTTTGATGCGCAATTTTTCCGCCAGCTCTTAAACTCCTTGTAATCCGGTTTCCGGCAAGAGTATCATAAGTTCGTCTCCTCCCCATCCGGCGAAAATACCGGTTTCCCGTAACCGTTTTTTGATAATTTGCACAAGGGTGTTCAACACATTATCACCGGCCAGATGACCAAACGTATAAGAATTCGAATATTACAAAATTATTAAAAAAATGCAAATTCATTAAAAAGTAAAAATTCGGCATCCTTCTGTTCTGTTCGCAATATCCGGGGGATCATGGCGGCGAAAGAATGCAATGGGGCCAAAAAAATACTTGACCTGGCGGGCATGTCCGAAGTAACCAGTCCCCAGTTTTCGTAAATGTGTAAAACCAAACTTTTTTTGA
>CAYFVA010000430.1:0-1611 GCA_964346265.1 uncultured Desulfobacterales bacterium | reverse complement strand
CGTTGTCCGTGAGGGAGTCCAGGACCGCGGCAAGGCTGATGAATTCATATTCCGAAGTTTCCGCCCTGTCACTGGTGATGCTCTGTATCTCCATGGCCCCGGTTTCTTCAATCACCTGCCGCAGCATGTCAAAATAGACTTTTACAGCGTTGGTTTCATCCGGGAAATAGGAGGCCAGGGCCTTCATGATCTTGTCATGTCCGGTGGGAAGATGATAGCTCTGTTCGTTTGCTTCAAAAATAAACCGGTTGTCTTCGGCCCTTTTGACGAATTCGGGCCGGATGTCCTCCTTCATGCCCAGGATGCCGAGCATGTCAGAAAGAATGCCGTCACTTGCAAATCCGCCGGTGAAATGGAATCCGGTGTCAAGGGGGATGCCCTGTCTGTAAAACCGGGCCAGGGAACCCCCGATCCGTTTTCCCTTTTCCACCAGCAGAACTTTCCGGCCGTTCATGGCAAGCAGAAGCGCCAGTGTCATTCCGCTTGCACCGGCACCCACCACGATGCTGTCATACCGGTTGTCGTTGTCAGGGGTTTTCATCCATCGTCCATTACGTATCAGTGAGTCCTGCACGGGCTGATGCTAATTCAACCCCCCGTTGACGCCGATCACCTGCCCGTGTATATACATATCCTCCTCCGACGCCAGGAAATTGACCACGGAGGCCACTTCTTCAGGCCTGCCGATCCGGTGTAACGGAATCAGGGGCAGGATGTCGTCTGTGGGAAGGTTTTCGGTCATGTCGGTTTCAATGATCCCCGGGGAAACCACGTTCACCAGAATCCCTTTTTTCCCGACTTCCCGGGCAAGCGCCCTGGCGGCGCCGATCAGCCCGGCCTTGGAGGCGGAGTAGTTCACCTGGCCGGCCTGTCCCTGTTCACCGGAGACCGAGGAGATAACGATAATTCTGCCCCTTTTTACCTTCAGCATGTTGAACAACAACGGCCGGACCATATTATAAAAACCGTCCAGGTTCGTGCGAAGCACCTGGTCCCATTCGTGCTTTTTCATCCACAAAAGAAGATTGTCCCGGGTCATGCCGGCGTTCAGCACCAGGACGTCGGGCGCGGATTTGCCGAAATGTCCTTCAAGGGCGTCGGCGCACTGCTTTGTATCGGAAATGTCGAACTGCAGAAGATCGCATCTTCGGCCTGTGGCTTCGATCTGATTTTTGACTTCAACCGCCTGCGCCTCGCCGGACCGGTATGTGATACACAAATCAAACCCGGAGTGGGCAAGCTTTACGGCACATGCCTTTCCAATCCCTCTGCTTCCGCCCGTCACCAGGGCATATCCCCTGTTTTCCATTCCGTTCCCCCCTCTTTTTGCGGCTACTGTTGGTTGGTTTTGCCGCCCCGGCTTTTGGTTCAAGAGTAAAGTTTATAATATTAGCGGGTTCTTCGGGTTATGTCAAGAAGATGTGAGCGTAAAACAAGTGGTTCCGGGTCATGGAAAAGGCGGTCCCGTCCCTTTGGTGTTTGATACGAATGAAAAGCGGGCGGGGTTCCGGGGGGAAAAAATGCCGGAAAAATTTTTTCGCGGCATTTTTTTCGCAGCATTTTTTCTCCGGCCATGACCGGTACAATCGGGCAGGGAATGATTTGACAGCG
>CAYFVA010000429.1:0-1623 GCA_964346265.1 uncultured Desulfobacterales bacterium | reverse complement strand
GACGTTGACCCGCACGGCTGAAAGTGCATTTCAAAAACTGAAACGATGGAAAGAAGCATAGTGTGTTATAACTTGATTTCGGCATGAAGCCTTTTAGCGGCGTGCATTTGAGGAAGATATGACTGATAAAAATGAAAAATCAATCGTAAAATCAGCCAGAATCAAGATAATCTGTACCGGTGTCATCTTTGGTGTAATATTTGTTTGTTTTTCCAGTTATCTTGCTCACCATTATATGGGAAAAACAAAAAATCAAAGACTGCTCCACCTGAAACAGACTGTCCGGATTGCCAGAAATTCCATTGAACCGATACTCGAGGAATACCGTAATTTCAATATATCTATGGCAGATGCGCTGGAGCAGAGTCGCGATCTGGTCAGAAGAATGGTTTACAAAGATCACATAGGCAAAAATTACATTTTCATGAGTTCCTATGACGGAATCATGCTGGTTCAACCCTTTGAGCCTGAAAAAGAAATGACTGATGTCTGGGATATGAAAGATTCTTATGGCGTCTACATTATCAGATCTTTGGTAAAAGCTGCAAAATCAAAGGAGGGACAAGGTTATGTTTCCTATCATTATCAAAGACCCGGAGAAACCTCTCCGCAGGAAAAAATATCTTTTGTCATTGGTATCCCGGAGTTAGGGTGTTATATCGGCACCGGCCAGTATATGGCAGACCTTCGCAAAGCGCAGTTTGCCTATATTATGAAAATTGCCGGTTTAGCCGCTGTCTTACTGATTCTTCTCTTTTTCCTGGTGCGGGCATCCATGAATGAAATCCGCACACAAAATACGCTGCTCCACAAAATGGAACAAGAGCTCAGTGCCATATTCAACAACACGTTCCAATTGATCGGCACCCTGTCTTGCGACGGGAAATTAACAAAAGTAAACCGCTCCGCACTGGATTTTATCGAACAGGATGAAGCCTCGGTAATTGGCAAACCTTTCTGGGATACGCCATGGTGGCAGACAAACGATCTTAAGGCCCGCTTGAAAAAGGCGGTGCATGACTGCTCAAAAGGTTTGTTCTGCCGTTTTGAGGTTACCCATACCCATCCGAACCAGGAAAAAAGTTTCATTGATTTCAGCCTCAGTCCCATTTTTGATGAAAAAGGAAATGTGATATTTCTTTTGGCCGAAGGCAGAGATATGACGGAACTGCTCAAGGCCAAGAACGAGCTGATCAAAGAAAAAGAATTTTCGGACAACCTTACCAACAGCCTGCCAGGGCTTTTCTTTTTATACAAACTGGAAAATCATCGTTTTGTTTTAAAAAAATGGAACCGTCAACATGAAAAACTGCTGGGTTTTACTTCGCATGAACTTCAAAATGCGCCCATGACAACTTTTGTTGAAAAAGAAACCATCCCCGGTCTGAAAGCTTCAGCGACACAGGCATTAAAACAGGGCCAAGTGAATGATGAGCTGTATTTGAGAGATAAAAATGGGAATTCAATTCCTTTCCTCTTTATGTCAAGGATCTTTGAGCAGTCCGGGGATACGTTCATTATCGGCACCGGTGTGGATCTTACAGAGCAAAAAAAGGTTCAGGAAGACAACAAGGCTTTGGAAAGAATGCTCAACCAGGCCCAGAAAATGGAATCCGTGGGCCG
>CAYFVA010000428.1:0-1623 GCA_964346265.1 uncultured Desulfobacterales bacterium | reverse complement strand
TTTATTGTTCCAGAACAAAGTGAATAAATCATGGCGGTTTGTACGGTGAATGCAGGAGTGAGAGGGGCTTTTTCGAAAAGAGAGGGATGGAATGGCATTTGAAGACAAAGGCGAAAGAACGGAAACAGATGCGCTGGGGGAAGTTGTGGTGCCAGAGAACGCATACTGGGGAGCGGCCACACGGCGGGCCATCGACAATTTTCCCGTAAGCGGCATCCGCTTTGATATCGGGTTTATCCGGGCCGTTGTCCTGATCAAGGAATGTGCTGCCAAAGTGAACCGAAAATCAGGTCTTCTGGAAAAACAGACCGCGGATGCGGTTGCAAGGGCTGCAGAAGAGATCAGAGAGGGAAAATTTGACGATCAGTTTCCCCTGGATATCTTCCAGACAGGGTCAGGCACCTCGACGAACATGAATGTCAACGAGGTCCTGGCCTCGAGGGCCAACGAGATTCTCACGGGAGAAAAAGGGGGGAGAAGTCCGGTTCATCCCAACGATCACGTGAATCTCGGCCAGTCCAGCAACGATGTCATCCCGTCGGCTCTGCATATCTCCGCCTGCGTGATGATCGAATCCGAACTTCTGCCGGCTGTGAACCTGCTCGAGACGGCGCTGAAGGAAAGGGCGGAACGGTTCGGTGATGTGCTGAAGATCGGCAGAACCCATCTCCAGGATGCGGTACCGGTCTTTCTGGGCGAGGAGTTCGGTTCTTTTGCAAGACAGGCCGCACTCGGAGCCGAGAGAATCCGTAATGCATGTGACGGACTGAAAGAACTGGCGCTTGGAGGAACCGCGGTGGGAAACGGGGTGAATGCGCCAAAGGGGTTTGCAGAGGAGGTGATCCGCCTGGTTTGTGATCATACCGGCATCGATTTCAGGCGGGCCGGGAGCGGGTTTGAGGCACAGGGGGCAAGAGACGCAGCGGTTTATATGAGTGGTGCTTTGAAAACCTATGCAGGGAGTCTTATCAAAATCGCCAATGATATCCGGTGGCTTGCTTCCGGTCCCAGGTGCGGGATCGGGGAAATCAATATTCCGGCCCTGCAGCCGGGATCTTCCATTATGCCGGGCAAGATCAATCCGGTGATTCCCGAGTCCGTGATCCAGGCGGCCGTTCAAATAACCGGCAATGATACGGCGATTTCGGTTTCCGGCCAGATGGGGGCTATGGAGCTCAACACCATGATCCCTGTGATGGCGCACAATCTGCTCCAATCCATCACGCTTGCGGCCAACAGCTCCCGGATTTTTGCCGAAAAATGCGTTTCCGGAATTACGGCCAACCGGGAGAAATGCCTCTCCAATGTTGCTTCAAGCCTTGCCATGGCCACCTGTCTCGTACCGGAAATAGGCTATGACAGAGCGTCGGATCTTGCCAAAAAGGCATTCTCAAAGGACAAAACCGTAAAAGAGATCGTGCTCGAAGAGGGTGTCATGAAAGAGGAGGCTTTTGATCAGTTGGTACGGGAGTTCTTTGGAACCGGCCCGGACTTTTCGGGTATATAGCGATTATGCCCTGTAAGACACAACAAATTGTAAAAGCCCCGGAAATGTACCCCGGACTTTTATATGAAAGGAAAAGGAACAGGAAAAATGAAAACTATTACCATAACAGGCGCATC
>CAYFVA010000427.1:0-1648 GCA_964346265.1 uncultured Desulfobacterales bacterium | reverse complement strand
CCGCCGCCGAACGTGTACATTTTTTTGGCGGCAAAGGCGCTGTCAGCAAAAATAAATCCTGCCGCCAGAAACAATACAAGCAGCATAAAAGCAAAACGTTTCTTCATTGTGCACTCCTTTTGTTGATTTGGTAAAAAAGAAAGATTCGTTCTTCAAACCCTGGTTATCAAAATAATAAGATTCAGAAAATAAAGTCAATCAGATGAATTCTGATAAAATGGTAAGAAATTTTCTTACAGCACATAAAACCGGTTTACAATGATCCGCAATTGACCTTTCCCCTGTTTCGGGTTAAGTATGGTCGAACGGATGAAACAGACAAGGACTTTTAACAGAATCGGACAGGAACCAATGACCGACAGACCCAATATCAATGAATGGATCGCTTCACAGAACGTCGCCACGGTGACGGATCAAAATAAAGTGGCTCAACACCTTTTTGATCTGAATCAGCCTTTTTTCCTGCCTCAAGGCGCCTTTGTTCCGGCTCTGCCCGCAGAAAACCTGGGGGACCGGACATTTCTTGCCCGGCACAACCTGAAATACCCCTACATTGCCGGTGCCATGGCCAACGGCATTACAGGAGAGACAATGGTCAGGACCATGGCTGAAAACGGAATGACTGCATTTTTCGGCGCCGGGGGCCTCTCGCCGGATCGGATCGAACAGGCGGTGAGGCAACTGAAAACCGATCTTCCGGACAAGCCGTTCGGGTTCAACCTCATCCATTCCCCTGCAGACCCGGAACACGAGATGGCGGTTGCGGAACTTTACCTGAAACACGGGATCACCCTCGTGAGTGCGGCAGCCTACATGAGAATGACCCTGCCCCTTGTCTACTATCGGATCAAAGGATTGTATACAGATACGGACGGCGGGGTTGTCGCACCGAACCGCATCATCGCCAAAGTCTCCCGGGTGGAAGTAGCGGACCGTTTTTTCTCGCCGCCGCCGGAAAAACTGGTGCAAAAGCTCTATGAAAAAGGACTTGTGACGGAACGGGAAAAACAGCTTTCCCGGTATATTCCCATGGCCCATGATCTCACTGCGGAAGCGGACTCGGGCGGCCATACGGACAACCGGCCGGCCATTACCCTGCTGCCCACCATGCTGGCTTTAAAGGAGGAATATGCGGCAAAGTACCAATACACCGAACCCCTCTGCGTGGGCCTTGCCGGTGGGATATCAACACCGCAGGCGGCTGCGGCCGCTTTTCAGATGGGGGCCGCCTACATCCTCACAGGCTCGGTGAACCAGTCCTGTGTGGAAGCAGACATCTCCGAAGATGTGAAACAGCTTCTTGCCGAGGCCCGGCAGGCGGACGTGGCCATGGCGCCGTCCGCGGACATGTTCGAGATCGGTGCCAGAGTCCAGGTGCTCAAACGGGGCACCATGTTTCCCCTGAAAGCGGAAAAGCTGTACAGCCACTACCGGCGATATGACCGGTATGAGGAGATCCCGGAAAAGGAAAGGCTGCATATTGAACGAAAAATCCTGATGTCCGACTTTGAAACCCAATGGCAAAACACCCGGGATTTTTTTATCTCCCGGGGCCAGGAAAAAGAAGTCGAAAAGGCTGAATCCGATCCCAGGCACAAAATGGCGCTGGTTTTCCGCTCCTACCTGGGCCTTGCCTCCAAATGGGCCG
>CAYFVA010000426.1:0-1649 GCA_964346265.1 uncultured Desulfobacterales bacterium | reverse complement strand
TGGTGGAGCTGAGGGGGATCGAACCCCTGACCTTACGGCTGCCAGCCGTATGCTCTCCCAGCTGAGCTACAGCCCCACGCGGAAACTTGGATATAAATAATAGAACCTGAACCATATGTCAATAAAAAATGTTTCTGTTCTTCCAAAAAAGTTCTCCAAAACAAAAAGAACATTGACAGGCAGTTCGATTCAATTGTAAAATCTCAAGTTTATTATTGGGTAGCTTTTAAGCGGATTGAGAAACGGGTTTTCAATGTAAGGAGAAAGGAATGCTGCAGTATTTGCGAGATAATACCGGTTCATGGATTATCAAGATTATCCTTGGAGTTATCGTGGTGGTTTTTATTTTTATGGGTATGGGAACGCTGGGATCAAATGACAAAGGGACTGTTGCCACGGTCAATGACGAGCCGATCACACTGGAGGAATACAAACAGTCTTATTCCAGACTCAAAGCGCAGATGCGGCAGCGTTTCGGCGGAAATCTCAACCAGGACATTCTGGATATGCTGAATCTCGAACGACAGGCCATGAATCAAATCGTCAACCGGAGGCTGATGGCCATGGAAGCGGACCGCCTCGGTATTACCGTGTCAGAGGGGGAGCTGAGAAGGTCCCTTGAAAACATTTCCGCTTTTAAAGACAACGGTGTGTTCAGCATGGACCGGTATAAACAGGTACTGGCCGCCAACCGGCTGACGCCTGAGTCATTTGAAGCCTCCCAGGCGGCTTCCCTGAGACAGCAGAAATTGAGGGATCTGGTTGTTTCAAGTATTGCAGTATCAGATCCTGAGGCTGAAAAGTGGTACAAGTATCGGAACACGGAAGTTTCCATCCGTTATCTTGCCCTTGATCCGGGCTCGTTCACCGATATCGACCCTTCACATGATGCCGTCAAAACGTTTTATGAAGAACACAAGGACAAGTATAAAAGCGAAGAAAAACTTGTTGCCGAGTACATACGGTTTTCTCCGGAAGATTACACGGATGAGGCGGATGTGAAACCGTCCGAACTCAAACGGCATTACGAGGAAAACCAGGCTTCCTATGAAGTTCCTGAAAAGGTCGAAGCAAGTCATATTCTGATCAAAACGGAAAAGGAAGCGGACGAGGAGAGCATCGAAAAGGCGCGGAAAAAAGCCATGGATGTGTATGAAAAAGCAGTAGGGGGCGGGGACTTTGCCGAACTTGCCAGGCGCTTTTCTGAAGGACCTTCTGCGGAAGACGGGGGATATCTCGGTAAATTTGCAAAAGACGCCATGGTGAAACCTTTTGCGGAAAAAGCGTTTTCCATGAAGCCCGGGGACATCAGCAAACCCGTTCAAACCCGGTTCGGATTGCATATTATAAAGGTTTCGGACCGGCTGGACGCTTCGGTGAAATCCTTTGAAGAGGTAAAAGACGAGATCAGAGACCGGGTCGTTCAGTCCAAAGTCAAGGATCTGGCCTATTATGATGCAGGAGATGCATTTGATGCGGTTATTGAAGGGGATACGCTTGAGCAGGCAGCTGTTTTAGCGGACCGGACGGTCCAAAGGGCAGGACCTTTTACCCGGGAAGGAAACGGGATTGAACTGCCTGCCGCATCGAAATTCGCGTCTGAAGCCTTTTCCTGTGTGATGGATGAGATCAGTGATGTCAAACAGATC
>CAYFVA010000425.1:0-1655 GCA_964346265.1 uncultured Desulfobacterales bacterium | reverse complement strand
CCGAGAAGACCCAAGAGTGGGGAAAGACCACGGATCTTCTGCTTCTGTCGAATCCCAACAATCCGTATCCGGTATACCAGACGTGTAAAAAGACGGACAATTTTTCTCTTGAGGAACTCAAAACAGCCCTGTCTGCGTTGTGTGACATTGATCATGAAATGAAATCATCCGCAGCAGACCCGGGGCTTTTGATCAAAAATTTTATAGTAAAGATCTGTTCAAACGGAGGATAGGCACACGTATGCGAAAAACCAAAATTGTGGCGACCATTTCAAACCTGAACTGTGAACCGGATTTTCTGGAGCGCCTCTTCAGGGCCGGCATGAACGTGGTCCGGCTCAATACCGCCCACATGACCCATGACAATGCCCGCACGGTCATTGAAAACGTAAGAAGCGTGTCCGAACATATCGCCATCCTCATTGACACCAAGGGACCGGAAATCCGAACCTGTGATGCGGACCGGCCCCTTGCCGTGAAACACGGGGAAACCATTCGATTGAAAGGCGGGGCTGATTTCAAGTCAACAGAGGATATCGTGTGTGTCTCCCATGAGGGGTTTGTTACGGATGTACCCCAGGGAAGCTCGATCCTCATCGATGACGGAGACATCGCACTTGCCGTCATGGAAAAGGATGACGAGTATCTGTATTGCCATGTGGAAAACGACGGGGTCATCCACCCGAAAAAGAGTGTGAATATCCCGTCGGTGCATGTGACGCTGCCGGCACTGAGCCGGAAGGACCGGGAGTTTATCCGGTTTGCTGCTGACCAGGATGTGGATTTCATCGCCCATTCGTTCGTGAGAAACAAAGAGGATGTAACAGCGGTGCAGAACATACTGGATGAAAAAAAGAGCCGGACCCGAATCATCGCCAAAATCGAAAACAGCCAGGGCGTAGAGAACATCGATGAAATCCTCGAGTATGCATACGGGATCATGATCGCCCGCGGGGACCTTGCCGTTGAAATCCCCACTGAACAGATCCCCCTGATCCAGAAGCGGATCGTCAGGACCTGCATTGAAAAACGATGTCCGGTGATAGTGGCCACCCAGATGCTGCATTCCATGATCGAGTCCCCCAGGCCCACACGGGCGGAGGTTTCAGACGTGGCAAATGCCTGCCTCGACCACACGGATGCGCTGATGCTCTCCGGGGAGACAGCCAGCGGCAAGTATCCCGAGGAGGTGGTGAGGACCATGGCCAAAATCGCCGAAGAGGTGGAATCCAAGAGAAGCACGTTCATTGACGTACCGTATACAGTGGATAACAAGGTAACCGCCTATCTGGCCAAGGCCGCTGTAAAGGCCTCCCTGCGGCTCAACACAAAGGCCATTGTGGCCGACTCCATGTCCGGGAACACCATCCGGGCCATTTCCGCCTACCGGGGAGACAACCCCATTTACGCACAGGTGTATGATAAGCGGGTGATGAGAGAGCTTTCTCTGTCGTTCGGGGTGTATGCCGACCATATCATACCGGACGAAAATCCGTCACTTCCGCTCAAAAGGGCCATTTCCAAACTCGTGCGGAAAAAGCGCTTTTCATCCCATGATTTGATTACCGTGCTGGCCGGAAGCTTCGGGGTCAAACACGGAGCATCCTATATCGAGATCAGCAATGCGGAAACGATGACGGGGCAAGAAACTTGAG
>CAYFVA010000424.1:0-1667 GCA_964346265.1 uncultured Desulfobacterales bacterium | reverse complement strand
TCTATCCTTTCATCCGTTCCGGTCTGAACCTGCCGCTTTTGATCTCGACCACCAGCTCTTCAACCGTGTATATCCATCTTTGAAAAATCGTATATGCCCTGCCGACCTCTCCGGGCGAATGGGCATCACTGCCGCCGATCCCGTTCATTCCGTGCTTTCGGGCGGCCTTTACGGCCTTGTCGTTCATCCTGTCCGGGTTGGCGCCGTTCAGGGTTTCCACCGCATCAAAGAGATCCGAATCAAAAGCCGAATCTCCCATGGAGACAATCCCCCGGTAGGGATGCGAGGGAATGCAGACCCCGCCTGAGGCCTTTACCGCCCGGACTGCTTTTTCATGGTCCACCAGCTCTCCTTCATTGCCCCATCGATTCCATTTGCCGTCGGCAGGACCGAACACCAGCATATGCCCGATTTCCGTACTGATTTCAGCGCCTCTCAGCACCACCAGCCCTTCGGGCCGGTCCACCTCCAGCACCTTCAGGGAAGCGTCAACAGAAAAATGTTCAGTGATGCAGACCCCGTCCAGACCTTTTGCCGCAGCTTCGGCCAGAAGCGCTTCGGGTTCGAAATGATTGTCTCCGGAAAACTTTGTATGGCAATGGAGATCAATTCGCATTATCTATCCCGTCACCCCGGCGTACAATCGTTCTCCGTTTTCAAAGGCCAGAAATGCAAGTTCTTGAGCCCCGATGTTCCGAACCGCTGCAGCCGCTCTGGCCACAACCGGAAGGTTGCAGGGCTCGTTCGCCTCATCCTTGTCATGATCCTGCATGGTGGGCAGGATATCAGGACTGTCGGTTTCGATCAAGACCCTGTCCGGGGAAACCGCCGCAAGTGCTTTTTTCACCTTTTTTGCCTTGGGCCTTGTCACCGACCCGGAAAAGGAAATATACAGACCGTACCGTTCCAGGACTTCAACCAGGTCTGCGGATCCGGAATACGAATGAATCACCCCGCCCGGTTCAAGGGGGCCGATACGCTTGAGAATATGGATCAGGGCGTCCCATGCTTTTCTCACATGAATGGATACCGGCAGATACATTTCTTTTGCCATGGCCAGCTGTTCGGTAAAAATCGACTTCTGCAGCTCCCGATCCAGATCGGATCGCAAGAAATCAATACCGATCTCCCCGATGCCGGCCGGCTCTTCTGCAAGGTATGACCGGAGCATATCCCGCCACCCCTGCCCGGCCCTGTCCATATAGAACGGATGAACCCCGAAAGAGGGGATCACGGATTCATAAGCGCGGGCAATCTCTTTGACCTCCTGCCAGTCATCCGGTGCGGTCCCGCAGCACACCATCCGGGTCACGCCCGCCTCGGCAGCCCTTGCCATGACACCGGGCATCCTGCGCTTGAACGCAAAGGCCTGCAGATGACAATGTGCGTCGAACAATTTCATGAGGTCCCGCTCCTTGTCCGTTTTCAAGTCATTCCGAGCCACTACCATACCATAGTTGAATTGATGATTGAAATTTATCACAAAAAAATATAAAACCTCGAAGTATTGAACCAAACCATTTCACCAAAAAGTCACCACATGATCCAAGAAAATGAAGAGGATAAACAAATGACATCTGAGCTCTTGCAGCAAAAAAGACAAAAATTTGCATGGTACTTTTTTGGTATCGTCTCCCTGTCCTATCTGATGGTGTATTTTCACAGGG
>CAYFVA010000423.1:0-1685 GCA_964346265.1 uncultured Desulfobacterales bacterium | reverse complement strand
TTTTCCCTGACCGGCACCCGGAAACAGATGGGCAAGGGGGCGACCCCGGAACTTGCCAAAGCCAGCGCAGTCATGGAGCTTGCCGAACGGTTCAGCATCTATTCGTTCCTTGGAAACCCGGACAATTTCACCACTGCCACGTATGCCGACCTGGGAGACCGGGCCGTTGATTTTCACTACATCGCCAAATCCGTACATGACGAGGATTCCGCGTTTTATGTCGAATCCAGACAGATCTTTTCCGACATCGAGTTCCGGTGGGCAAAGGCGTACAACCTGACAAAGGGCGAAGAAGTTCTGGTCCCTGTGGACTGGTTTTTTATGATCAATGAATTCAACGGCACCTCTGCCGGGAACTGCAGCGAGGAAGCCATCTGCCAGGGTGCATGTGAGCTTGTGGAACGCCATGTGTGCGACCTTGTATCAAAAAAGATGCCCCCGCTGCCGCGGATCGAACCCGCATCCGCCCAAAGCGGAGAGACTTGCGAGCTGATCCGGAAATTCAGCAACAACGGAATTCAGTTTGTCATCCATGATTTTACCCTGGACATGGGCATTCCCACGGTGGGAGCCCTTGCCTGGGATGCGGCCACTTTCCCCGGAGAAAGTGAAATCGTATGGACCGCCGGCACGGCGCCAAGCCCGGACAAGGCACTCAGCCGGGCGCTCACCGAGGTCGCCCAGCTTGCCGGGGATTTCAATACCGCCTCCAACTACGTGGCATCCGGACTTCCCAAGCTCGAAAGCATCGAACAGGCCGAAAAGTTCGCTGAAAAATCCTCGGGCCCAGTGGATATTTCCAGCCTTCCTGACATCGCCAGCAACAACATCAAAGAAGAGGTGATGGAGATCATCCGGGCCCTGGAGCAAAACGGAATGGAACTTTTCGTTATCGAGACAACGGACCCGGAACTCGGCATCCCCGCCTTTTACTGCCTCATTCCCGGAACCCGTTTCAGGGAGAGGGCGGAGAACAGCAGCGTGGCCATGTTCACGGCACGATACATATTCGAAAACCATCCGCCTGAAAAGGCCTATAAACAACTCGGAAAAATGGCCAAAATGATACCGGGCCGATACTATGTTGAATTTTTCCGGGGACTCTGCCGCCTTTCGGCAGATGATCCCGAACACGCCCTTTCCCATCTGGAAAGGGCCATGGAGCTCGATCCCTCGGTCCAGGATATTCCAAGCATCTGCTCGTACACCGGTGTCTGCCTGAAGGAGACCGGCGAGTACGAACGGGCTCTTGAAGTGCTTTCCATTGGACTTGAAACGGACAGCGAGCGCACCGACATCCACAATCTCATGGGATTTTGCAACTTTATGCTCAAACGGCACGAGCAATCCATCCGGTGCTTTAAAGAAGTGCTCCGGCTGGACCCGGGCTCGGCCATTGATCATGCCAGCATCGGGTCCAACTATCGGGAGCTGGGGGATATTGAAAAAGCAAAGCAGTACTATGAAATCGCCCTGGCTATCGACCCGGGACTCGACTTTGCCAGGGAAAACCTGGAGAAACTCGAAAAAACGGATTATTCCTGAAAGTTTTTGATGAACTTTCTGTCGATATAGTCTTTTATCAAAAATGCAGGCTTTCCGTTGAAGGTAATTTTGCCCTTTCGGAACACCCCTGCTTTTCCGCCCAGGTTGAATATCAGAAGATAACTCTCCTGGGGCGTGAA
>CAYFVA010000422.1:0-1690 GCA_964346265.1 uncultured Desulfobacterales bacterium | reverse complement strand
GATCCCTACCGGGAACGGATCAAGGAAATGGTGGATCAATATCCGAGCATAAAAGCGCCCGTTGTTTTAAGAAAGATACAGGAAACAGGATTTGACGGCGAAATCACAATTGTTCGCGATTTTCTCAGACATCTTAAAGACAATTCTCAAAAGCAGGCTTTCATTCGTTTCGAATCCATGCCGGGACAGCAGATGCAGATTGATTGGGGGCATTTCGGCAGTCTGGTATATGGAAAAAGTTCCAGAAAACTGTATGCCCTGGCGGTTATCGAATCCCACAGCCGACTGCTGTACGTGGTATTTACCCACAGTCAAAACCAGGCCACACTTCACTGGTGCCTGGTACAAGCCTTCCGGTACTTTGGAGGGACGCCCAGGGAAATCGTGGTGGACAATATGTTGACTGCGGTCACTGAACGTATCGGTGCCATGATCCGTTTTAACGAGGCGTTTCTGGATTTTCTGCGGCCTTTCGGCATCACCCCGGAAGCATGTAATATCAGGGCTCCCAACGAGAAAGGCAAAATCGAAAACAGCATCAAATATCTGCGGAACAACTTCTGGCCTCTCAGATCCTTCACAGGACTTGAGGACGTCAACCAGCAGGTTCTGGCCTGGCTGAACACCACAGCGAATCAGAGAGATCATCAAACCACCGGAGAAAAGCCTTCAGACCGCATTGACAAATCGGCCTTGAGGCCTTTGCCCGATCCTCTGCCCGACTTTCGGGAAACCGAAACCCTGAAGGTTTACAAGGACTTTGGCGTTCGTTTTGATAACAACATTTACACGGTGCCGCCCCGGCTGGTCGGCAAAAATGTCACCTTGAAGGCGGACAGCCGAACCATATGGATTTATTACAAGGACAAGCAGGTGGCAGCCCATGTGCGTACCTGGCAGAAAAAGAAGCGAGTGGAGCTGCCCTCTCACAGCGAGCAGGTCAAACGGCTGAAAAAGAAAGTGCTCATGAACAAACAGGTCATGGTTTTCATGTCCCTGGGCCAGGACGCCGTGGATTACCTGGAAAAGCTGGCAGATGCAGCTCAACCCTTGAAAAAGAACGTGAACCGCCTTTTGAAACTCAATGAAGAATACGGCACCTCCGCTTTCATATATGCGCTGCAAAAAGCCAAGGCCCATAAGTTATACGGAGCGTCTTACGTGCAAAACATCCTTTACCAGGAGATGACACCGGTCACCTGCCATCCGCCTGTGAACCTGAAAAACGAGGACCTCAATGCCATCCGTCTTCCCCGGCCCAATCTGGCGGAATATGACGCTATCGCGGCTCAAAGGAGAAAGAAAAATGAACCATGTGATTGAAAAATTTAAAGCGCTGCGGTTGAAAAACTGTGCACTGAATTTGTCTGACGTACTCGATCAAGCCGAACGGGACAACCTGTCCGCTCTTGAAGCCATGGATCGGCTGTTGGAAATTGAGCTTGACTGCCGGGAGAAAGCCAGGATCGCGCTTCGATACAAACAATCCCGTCTCGAGGAAAAACCCACCATTGATCAATTTGATTTTGCCCATGATCAATCCCGGAAAAAAGAAAAAACCCGGATTCTGCGTTTAATGGATCTGGATTTTCTCCGGAACCACAAGGATGTCATTTTGATCGGAAATCCCGGTACCGGCAAAACCTTTTTGTCGAAGTGTCTGGCTTACGCCGCCACCCAGGCCGGTATC
>CAYFVA010000421.1:0-1766 GCA_964346265.1 uncultured Desulfobacterales bacterium | reverse complement strand
CTGCGGGATCTCACCCAGGTCTTTTTCAGAAGGTTGAAAATATCCGACGGCATGCCTTTGGGAAGATCCACAAAAGAAAATTTGCCGTTCATCTCAATGGATCCGATGTGTTTTCCTTCAAGTCCGGCTTCATTGGAAATGGCGCCCACGATATCCCGTGGTCCTGCCCCGTGATTTCGTCCCACCTCGATGCGGTACCGGGCCATTCCCTTTTCCAGGGGAGTAAGGGGAGCCGCCTTTTTCTTTGTGGCTCGGGAAGTTTTCTCATTCTCCGTGCCGTTCTTTTTTGCAGCTGATTTTTCCGCGGCAAGGTGTGGGGCTTTTCCTTGTTTTCCGCTTTGGACCTCTTTTTTCTTTTGCTGTTTTGCCGCGTCCTTTTTGCCGGCAGCCCCATTCTCCTTTTTGTCCGCCGGCAGAAAAAACGGGGAATCGCCGTGCGCCATTTTGGCAACCGCTGCCGCAACCTCTGCCACCGGCAGTTCGTGCTCTTTTGCAAAGGATTCGATGATTTGCTGGAAATCAGCCAGGTCCGGGCTGTTTAACATGCTGCCGATATTCTGCTTGAAATCGGCCACCCGTTTTTCATTCACCGCCTTGTTGGATGGGAGGCTGATCCGCCGGATTTTCTGTCTTGTGGCATTTTCTATGGCCCTGAGTAACCGCTGTTCATTTTTTGATACAAACAGGATCGCCTGGCCGGATCTTCCCGCCCGGCCGGTCCTGCCGATCCTGTGGATGTAGGGATCCGTCCCGAACGGCATGTCGTAATTGATCACATGGGAAATCCGATCCACGTCAAGCCCGCGTGCCGCCACATCCGTGGCCACGAGAACATCGAGCTGTCGGTTCTTCAGCCGGTTGACGGTACGCTCCCTTGCGTTCTGGGCCAGATCCCCGTTCAGGGCTTCGGCCCGGAAACCTTTCTCTTCCAGGATTTTTGCCACCTCAAGCGTAGCATTTTTGGTTTTCACAAACACGATCACCCCGTCAAATGATGCCGCCTGGAGAATCCGCGTCAGTGCATCAGCCTTTTTCGCTCCCTGGACCTGCCAGTACTGCTGATCAATGGCCTCCACCCCGGCAGAGCGCTCGTTATCCCGGCTTTCCACCGGATCTGCAAGGTGCTTTTGAGCGATCCTGCGCACAGGCCCGGGCATGGTTGCGGAAAAAAGCGCCTTCTGTACACCGGCCGGAGTCTTGCCCAGGATCCATTCCACATCATCGATAAACCCCATCCGCAGCATTTCATCCCCTTCATCCAGTATCACGCAGCTCAGGTGATCCAAATCAAGAGTGTTTTTCTGCATATGGTCCATGAGCCGTCCCGGTGTCCCGACAATCACATGGGCGCCCCGTTTGAGCCCGCTCAACTGGGTGGTATACCCCTGGCCGCCGTATACCGGCAGTACGTTGAGACCTTTCATCTTTGCCCCGTAGGTTTTAAAGGATTCAGCCACCTGTACGGCAAGCTCCCGGGTCGGTGTGAGCACCAGTACCTGGGGTTTGCGTACGGATAGATCGATCCGGGACAAAAGCGGCAGTGCAAACGCGGCGGTTTTGCCGGTTCCCGTCCGTGCCTGGCCCAGCAGGTCTTTTCCTTTCAAAAGATGGGGGATGGTCATGGACTGGATCGGTGTGGGGATTTCATAGCCCACGTCCTGTAATACGGAAAATACGGAGGGGCTCAGGTTCATTTCGTCAAACCCGGTCAGGGGCAAATTGTTATGGCTCATAGATTTCCTTGCAAAGGGGAGTTCGGTCAAAAG
>CAYFVA010000420.1:0-1771 GCA_964346265.1 uncultured Desulfobacterales bacterium | reverse complement strand
TCTTCGGCTTCGGAGGCCGACGCCTTATCCACTCGGCTACGGGCGCACGTAAGGGCATAATATAGTAGATCCCCGGGTCAAAAGTCAACCGGTGATTTCATTTCAGTTTCAATTTTTTCTCTTGCCTCGCCTGCCACATACAGAGACCCGGCAATACAGACCACTTCATCCGTGTGTGCTTTGCTTACGGCCTTTTCCACCGCCCGGCCCACACGGGGTTCTATCATAACGGGTACGTCCGTATACAGACGCGCACATTGTTCCAGTACTTGCGGGTCGATGCTTCGGTCATTATCCGCCCGGGTGAGAATAACCCTGCCGGCGGCCGGCAGCAGGTTTTTGAGCATTTTTTCATACGGCTTGTCATCGAGCATCCCCAGTACCAGGGTGATCTTCCGGCCGGGGAAATGTTCTGAGAGATAGCTGCCCAGCACGGCGGACGCCTTGAGGTTATGGGCGCCGTCTATGATCACGAGGGGGTCTTCCATGATGTATTCGAGCCTTCCCGGCCATTGGGCGTTTTTGAGGCCATCCTGGATATTGACTGGATCCAGGAGTCTGTCCGGATACGCAAGATCCGGATGTTTTGCAACAATTTCGCATCCGGCAATGGCAAGGGCAGCGTTTTCGATCTGATGGCTTCCCTTGAGGCCGGTTTTCAGATCCTTGAACCGCCTTGAAAGGCCAAAATAGGAAAACGTGTTCTTTGTCTTGTTGTTGCGGACCTTGAAATCCTTTCGAAACACATGGACCGGCGCGTTTTTCTCCCGGGCGGTTTCAAACAGTTTTGAAAGACCGGAAGGCTGGGTGACCCCGGTCACAAGCGGCGTGTTCTCCTTGATGATCCCGCCCTTTTCAACGGCGAGATCCCTGATGGTGCTTCCCAGATAGTCCGTATGTTCAATGGACAGGTTGGAGATAATGCTGACGGCGGGGTGGATAATATTTGTGGCATCAAAACGACCGCCCATTCCGGTTTCAATGACGGCAAACTCCACGCCTCTTCCGGCGAACAGGTAAAAGGCCATCGCGGTTGCGATTTCAAAGAAGGTTGCCTTTCTTTGTCCTCTGTCCGCCTCATTGACGGCCATATATGCGGTAACGATCTCGTCGTCTGAGACGGGCGTTCCGTTGACGGCAAAACGTTCATTGAACCGAACCAGGTGAGGGGATGTGTACAAACCGGTATTGTGGCCCGACCGGGCAAGGATTTCTGCAATGTATGTGCCGATGGAGCCTTTGCCGTTTGTTCCGGCGATGTGGACTGTGGTGAAACTATCCTGGGGGGAGCCGAGGATCCCGAGAATATCGGAAATGGTTTCAAGCTCCAGCTTGATGCCGAATCTGCCGAGCCTGAACATCCTTTCCAGGCATTCTGTGTATGATATCCGTTTCATTCCCGGGCAAAGCAAACCCGGCACAGGTGCTGGTGGTACAGACTTGTGCCGGGTTTTTTACGCAATTATTTTCTTCTTCGAGAGTGAGCTATTCTCTGTCTTCTCATAGCTTCTCGCATCTTACGTCTTCTGTATTGACAAGGTTTTTCATAATGCTTTTTGAGCTTCAGCCGTTTGAAAAGCCCGTCGTTCTGAATTTTTTTCTTCAGAATCTTCATGGCCTTTTCAACGTCATTGTCAATTACCTGGACTGTAATTTCCTTCAAAAATATCGCCCCTTTCTATTTGGATTTACTTTTACAAGTATATAAAAAATATTTTATACCAAATGAGTTTTGAAAAATCAAGAGAGAAATGGAAAATTCAACGGAAAA
>CAYFVA010000419.1:0-1791 GCA_964346265.1 uncultured Desulfobacterales bacterium | reverse complement strand
CTTTTGTTCCGGAACAAGGCGGGTATGCAGGTGAGGGTGCCGGCGGCCTGGTGATGGGCACCATGCGATTGCCCCTGTAAAATCCTTGACAAAAATCAGGATTATTCGCATTATGGGAGCAAATCGGTAACAAGGGGAAATAGAATGACAATGAAAATACGAATGTTTTTTTGGATGACACTTGTTATAACCGGGGTTGCGGTTTCAGGGGCCAATGCGGAACAGGCCCGTTATGTGGGGTCGAAGACCTGCGGGGAATGTCATCAGAAAGAGTACGAGACGTTTAAGAAGTTCGCCAAGAAAAGTTCCTCGTTTGAGAACATTAAAAAGATGGAATCGAAACTGACCCGGGAAGAATACCAGTCCTGTTTCGAGTGTCATACAACCGGCCATGGAAAACCAGGGGGATTTGTTTCCGAAAGTAAAACCCCTGAACTGAAGAACCCCGGATGCGAGGTGTGCCACGGGCCGGGCAGCATTCATGTGGATACCGGCGGGGATCCGGCCGAAATCCGGTACGATCTGAGCATGGAGGACTGTGAAAGTTGTCACAGCAGCGACAGAATCAAATCGTTTAATTTTAAACCACTTCTATTCGGAGGGGCGCATTAACCCTCTTCAGTTACGGGAAATTTCAAATGTTTAGATTTATCACGCGAAAAATGTGGGTCAAGTTTATTCTTGCCATGCTGGTGATTCTTCTCCTGGTGGGTACGGTCATGGTGTGGTTCAATGTGGCCGCCATGAAACGGATCAGCAATGACCAGATCCAAATCCAGAGCAAGGATATCGCAGGCACCATTGAAAATACCATGTTCGATGCCCTTGCCGCAGGGGACAATGACACGGTCCGGAGGCAGTTCAAACGGATCGGCAATGAAATAGCGGATGTTAAAGCCTATATATACGATTTTAACGGAAAAGTCTCTTTTGCCACGGAAGAAAGTGCCCCGGGGAAAAAAATGGATTCCAGGGTCGGGGACAAGGCGGCCCTGGACCTGCACGAAATGATGGATAAGGGGGAGGAAAGCGGCCGGATCTTTCATACCACAAGAGAGGGAGAAGCATTCACCGTGGTCAACCGGGTGATCCGGAACGAAAAGAGATGTTTTCACTGTCACGGCGGCAGCAAGGACGTTCTGGGCGGCATTAGCATTCTGACTTCCGAGCAGCATGCACTTGACTCCATAGATGCCGGCATAAAAAACAGTATATGGATCGGTGTTGCAGGCCTCTGCATGGTGATTGCGTTCGTGTGGATCTTTTTCCACTTTCTTATCAATAAAAAACTCGCACTTGTCCTTACGGCCATGGAAAAAATGCGGTCCGGAGATTTTACGTTTTCCACCGAGGTGCCGCCCGGGGATGAGATGAACCATATCCTCAACCGGATTCATCTTGTGAACGGGAACATACGAAAGGCCCTGAAAGAGGTGGTGGATTCCAGTTCCGACCTGACCCGGTCCGCCTCCGATCTCACCGGGATTTCGGAAACGTTGCGCAAGAGAAGCAGGGAAACTTCGGAGAACTCAGGCTCGGTTTCCTCTGCCGCGGAAGAGATGAGCAGCAATCTTGATTCCATTGCCGCTTCCATGGAAGAAGCATCTTCCAGTCTGAATACGGTTGTCTCGGCGTCCGAGGAGATGAGTTCCACTGTGGGCGAGATTTCCAGGAACGCCAATACAGCCAGAGAGGTGGTGGACCAGTCCGTGAACGAGTTCGATCGGCTTTCCAAAGTGATCGATCAACTGGGCAAAGAGGCTGCGGATATTGATACCGTCACCACGGAGA
>CAYFVA010000418.1:0-1794 GCA_964346265.1 uncultured Desulfobacterales bacterium | reverse complement strand
CATCACAACGGAGATTGAAACTTGAATGGGACAGCTTCCTGTCTCTTGTCTCAAGTTTCCGGTTTTTTGTAAAAAGGGTATGATTGTGGAACAGGACAAATCAGCAGCGATTATCGGCATGGGATGCATATTTCCCAAGGCCGGCGGACTCAAGGAATACTGGAATCTTCTCTTCAGCGGAACCGACGCCGTCACCGACATCCCCGAAGAGACGCATTTTTCCCTGAAAGACTTTTATGACCGGGACCCGGAAAAACCGGATCATATCTACTGCAGACGGGGGGGATTCATCCCGGCTGTGACCTTCGATCCCTCCAGATACGGTCTCCCCCCGAAAAACCTGGAAGCGACCGACACTTCACAGCTTCTCGGACTTATGGTCGCCGAGATGGCCTTGAAGGATGCAGGGTATCCCGCGGACAGTGACCTGTTTGTCAAAAAGAGGACCAACGTGATTCTCGGGGTTACCGGGACCCAGGAACTGGTGATCCCGCTTGGTGCAAGACTCAGCCATCCCGCATGGAAGCGTGCGCTTGCCGATTCCGGAATTTTCGGAGAGAAAAAGGACGAAATTCTCCACCGCCTGGAATGCTCTTACAACCAGTGGCAGGAAAATTCCTTTCCCGGACTTCTCGGCAACGTAGTGGCCGGGAGGATCGCCAACCGCCTCGATCTCGGCGGCACCAACACAGTGGTGGACGCTGCCTGCGCAAGCTCCCTGAGCGCCGTGAACACGGCCATGATGGAACTTGCATCAGGCAAATGCGACATGTCGATCACAGGGGGTGTGGATACCCTGAACGACATTTTCATGCACATGTGCTTTTCCAAAACCGGGGTACTCTCCAAAACCAGCGACGCGCGGCCATTTTCAAAAGATGCCGACGGCACCGTTCTGGGAGAAGGGATCGGCATGGTGGTCCTCAAACGGCTGAATGATGCGGTCAGGGACAATGACCGGATTTATGCGGTGATCCGGAGCGTGGGATCATCCAGCGACGGCAGCACCGGCGGGATTTATGCACCAAACGCAAAAGGCCAGAAACGGGCGCTTGAAGCAGCCTACAGCGAGGCGGACGTGGACCCGTCCACTGTGGAATTTATTGAAGCCCACGGAACCGGCACCCGGGTCGGGGACAAAATCGAATTCACCGCTTTGAACGATTTCATCAAGCAGGACAAAAACTTTTGCGCCGTTGGATCGGTGAAATCCATGATCGGCCATACCAAGGCTGCCGCAGGCGTGGCCGGCGTGATCAAAACCGCCCTCTCCCTGTACCACAAAACCCTGTTTCCCACTCTCAAAGCCGGAACTCCGGATCCGGAACTTGACATCGAACACTCTTCCTTTTACCTGAACGACCAGGCCAAACCATGGATCCGCGCCAAAGAGACGAAATCCCCCAGGCGGGCCGGGGTCAGCGCCTTCGGCTTTGGAGGCAGCAATTTTCACGCCGTACTTGAAGAACACGAACGCTCCAAAAAAGCGGTTTCCTGGGACGGCTCGATCCAGATCGCAGCCTTTTCAGCGGATGATCTCCAGGGGCTTTCACAACAGATCAATGCGTTCATCAACGAATTGAGCGATACCGAGCCCTTTGACCAACGCGAGTCATCCGAACACCTTGCCAGGGTTGCAGCCGATCTGCGAAATTCCTTCAACCCTGAAGACAAATACCGACTTACCATGGTCATGGGCAGGGACGATGATCCGAAAAC
Organism: uncultured Desulfobacterales bacterium; assembly: GCA_964346265.1. Taxonomy (GTDB): domain Bacteria; phylum Desulfobacterota; class Desulfobacteria; order Desulfobacterales; family Desulfobacteraceae; genus JAIPEK01. The sequence continues at coordinate 75 of CAYFVA010000418.1, read as the reverse complement.
CCTTGCGGAAAAAGCGGTTCAAACTCTTCATTCAAATGAAAAAGCCTTTCCGGATACCAACGGCATCTATTTCGG
>CAYFVA010000417.1:0-1823 GCA_964346265.1 uncultured Desulfobacterales bacterium | reverse complement strand
AAAATGGAAATGCACGATCTGTAACTATATTCATGAAGGGGATGCACCGCCTGAAAGGTGCCCGATCTGTAACGCCCCCGCATCCAAGTTTATTCTGCTCGAAGACAAGGCCCAAGAGAAAACACAAAAAGAAACCGCCCGGCCGGAAGAAAAAAAAGCAGCCGAACCGGAAAAGCCGAAAACCGCTATGGATCAAGTCATGAATACCCTTGTCCGGCACCATGCCCACCCGGTTTCCGTTCATATTCCCAACGGCGTGCTTCCGGTGACGGTATTGATCATTCTGCTTGCCTGGATATTTGATTCCACTCTTTTATCAAAAACTGCGTTCGTCAACATCATCTTTGTCACCATCTCTTTCCCTCTGGTGCTTTTCACCGGGGTGGTGGAATGGACCAAAAAATATAACAAGGCAATGACCGCGCTTTTCAAGATCAAGATCACCGCAGCCGCCGTGACCTGTACCTCATGCCTGATCATCCTTTTGTGGTTCATCGTGGATCCCGGTGTGCTCGATTCCGCCAGAAGCGTGGTATTCATCCTGCTGAACCTGATCATGATTGCTGCAGCCGGCGTGGCCGGTTTACTGGGCGGCAAACTCGTGTTCAAGGATTGAGCATACAATAAAATAAGGACACGATTATGGGTGATTCAATTGAAATCCAATCGGACGGTTCCCTTTCGGTTCCGGACAACCCTGTCATACCTTTTATCAAGGGTGACGGCACAGGTCCGGACATCTGGAACGCAGCCCGGATGGTCCTGGACAAGGCGGTTGAAACCGCGTATGACAAAAACCGCCGGATCGACTTCATGCAAGTGGCCGCCGGTGAAGAGGCGTTCGAAGAAACAGGGGAATGGCTGCCTGCCGACACTCTTGAGACCATAAACCGGCACCGGGTGGCCATCAAGGGACCTCTGGCCACCCCGGTGGGCGGGGGAATCCGCAGCCTGAACGTGGCCATCCGTCATGCGCTCGATCTTTTTGCCTGCATCCGGCCGGTGAAGTATATCCACGGAGTCCCCTCTTCATTCACCGAGGCGGAAAAAATCGACATGGTGATCTTCCGGGAGAACACCGAGGATCTGTACAAGGGGATCGAGTGGGAAGCAGGATCTGAAGATGCACTCAAAGTTCTTTCGTTTGTCCGGGAGGTCACCGGCATCAAACTCGACGAAACCACATCAGTGGGCATCAAGCCCATCAGCAGCGTCAACACCAAACGACTGATGAAAAAAGCCCTGGAATATGCGGTTGCCAACAACAGGAAAAGCGTAACCATCATGCACAAGGGCAATATCATGAAGTACACCGAGGGCGGTTTTCTCAAATGGGCGTATCAGGCGGCCGAAGAGATGTTCAAACCACAGACCGTCACGGAAAATGAACTCTATTCCGTCCATGACGGCATTGTCCCTGCGGGCAAAGTCCTCATCAAGGACCGGATTGCGGACAACATGTTCCAGCAGGTGGTTCTGCGGCCGGACGAATATGATGTCATTGCAGCTCCCAATCTCAACGGCGACTACATATCAGACCTTCTGGCCGCCCTGACCGGAGGGCTCGGGCTTGCACCGGGCGCAAACGTGGGAGAAAAATGCGCGGTATTCGAAGCCACCCACGGCACAGCCCCCAAGTATGCCGGTAAAGACAAGGTGAATCCCGGATCGCTTATCCTATCAGGTGCCATGATGCTGGATCATATGGGCTGGACCGAGGCCGGGGCCATGGTCAGGCAGGCCATGGAGGCGACCATAATGGAAAAAGAGGTCACCTACGATCTTGCCCGGAAAATCCCCGGAGCCTCCACCCTGAAGTGTTC
>CAYFVA010000416.1:0-1839 GCA_964346265.1 uncultured Desulfobacterales bacterium | reverse complement strand
AATATGCCGACGGAAAAACTGGACAACGCACTGGATACGGAAATCGAACAATTACATGCCGAAGGAAGGGCCAAAATTCCCGAACGGATCATTGACGGATACATACCGCCCCGGGGGGATTCGGGCCCGAGATACAGGATCCAGGGAATCGACCGCTCCTTTATCCGGCTCAACTCCAACTCCTATCTCTCCCTGTCCAACAACCCGCAGATGATCGAGGCGGCGGACCGGGCCACCCATGATTTCGGAGTGGGACCGGGCGCGGTCCGGTTCATCGACGGAACCTTCATCCACCACGCCGACCTTGAGGAAAGAGCGGCCCGGTTCGTCAACAAACCGGCCGCCAAAATCTTCAATTCCGCCTATACCACCAACCTGGGACTGGCCATTGCCATAAGCAGCAAAAAGACCTGCTGGATCGGAGATACCCTGAACCACAACAGCATCATCCGGGCCATGCGCATGGCCAACATACCCAGGGCCAACAAGGGAATCTACAAACACAACGACATGGATGATCTCAGACGCTGCCTTGACGAGGTGGATGAAGGTATCGAACGGGTCATCGTGGTGTTTGACGGAATTTTCAGCATGCGGGGCGACAACGCGCCCATCCACGAAATCCAGGCCGTCTGCAGCGAATACGACAGCCGGTTTCCCGAAGGAGTGATCACGGTGGTGGACGACTCCCACGGAATCGGCGCATACGGAGATACCGGCAGGGGCACTGCGGAATACTGCGGCACGGATCCTGACATCATCGTGGGCACATTCGGCAAAGCGTTCGGGGTCAACGGGGGATTCGCTGCGGCGAGCGAATCCGTGATCGAGGCGGTCCGCCAGAAAGCGGACACCTACATCTACACCAACCCCTTGAGCATGGCCGACTGTGCCGCGGCCCGTAAAGCCATGGACATATGCGACAGCCAAGAGGGAAAGTCGCTTCTTTCAAACCTCAAACAAAGAACCCAGCAGTTCCGGAACGGACTCGAGGCCCTGGGCAAAGAATCCATCCCGGGTCCGCACCCGGTTGTGCCCATGCTCGTCCGGGACACAGGCAAAACCCACGAAATTGTCAGGTATCTTTTTGAAGAAGGCGTGCTGGTGGTGGGACTGACGTTCCCGGTCGTTCCCCGGGGAGACGAGACCATCCGGTTCCAGATCAACGCGGCCCATACGAAAAAAGATATCGATGACGTGCTTGAACTGATCGCGAAGGTTTAGGGAGACCATTGGCAAAAGGAGGTCTGAAATGCAGAGAGAAGAATTGCTCAAGGAAAAGAAAATTCTGGTTGTAGATGATGAGCCGGACATTCTGGAAACCATAGAGGAGCTTCTGGATCAATGCTCTCTGGATACGGCGGCCAACTATGAAAAAGCCAAACAGCTTCTCAGTCACAACACATATGACCTGACCATTCTTGATATCATGGGGGTCAGGGGATATGACCTTCTCGAGATCGCCCGCGAAAAAGAGATTCCGGCGCTGATGCTCACAGCCCATGCCCTGAGTCCGGAAAACCTGAAAAAATCCATACAGAAAGGGGCGGACTCTTATATCCCCAAAGACAGACTGGCTGATATCGCCACCTTTGTGGAAGATATCCTGAGTTTGCAGAAACATAGAAAAAAAACGACCCGCGGATCCTGGTTTTCCCGGCTCAAACCCTTTTTTGACAAAACCTTCAGAAAAGGGTGGAGGGACGAAGACCGGGAATTCTGGAATGAATTCGACAATGAAAACGACATCGCCAAAGAAGACGACAACAAAACAATATAACGCCCGGGCTGCACAGCATCACCATGAAACCTGAATAAACCCGTGCACTGCCCTCTGCC
>CAYFVA010000415.1:0-1849 GCA_964346265.1 uncultured Desulfobacterales bacterium | reverse complement strand
ATTCCGTTTTCCACCCGGATATACCCGTTCTCAATGATACGATCCGATCCGGCAACAATCCATTTGGCCCTGTGGCACTGCCGGCCGGAACCGGGTCGAACGATCCTGGCTGCGGGAAAACGAGAGTTCATAAGAGATTGTAGTAGCAGTCCCGTTGAGCGGGTTCAAACCCGGCTTCGTGTATGATTCTTCGCAGTTCGCTTTCCGGAAGCATAAAATCAACTCCGGCCGAGGCCACCACATTTTCCTCTATCATGGTGCTGCCCATATCATTGGCCCCGAAAAACAATGCCGTCTGAGCGATTTTATCCCCCTGGGTCACCCAGGATGCCTGAATATTGTCAAAGTTATCCAGAAACAGCCGGCTTGCTGCCAGAACTTTCAGGTAAACCGAAGCGCTTTTTTTGGTCACGCGGATCTTTGTATTGTCCGGCTGAAAAGTCCATGGAATGAATGCGGTAAATCCGCAGGTCCGATCCTGCAAATTTCTGAGTTTCTCCATGTGCCGAAAGATATGATACGGTTTTTCCGCATGCCCGAACATCATGGTGGCACTGGTTTTCATTCCGTTTCCGTGGGCGGTTTCCATGACATCCAGCCACTGCTGGGAGGTGCATTTGTTCGGGGAAACTTTTTCCCGGATTTCATCACAGAGGATTTCCGCTCCGCCGCCGGGTATGGAGTCCAATCCGGCCTCTTTGAGGAGCTTCAGGGTCCGGTCCACAGAAATCGACTCTTTTTGGGAGATATAGAAGATTTCAGGGGGAGAAAACCCGTGTATGTGGATATCAAACCTATCTTTCATGAACCGCATCAGATCCGTGTAATACCCAAGATCAAGATCGGGATTCATCCCGCCCTGCAGAAGAATCTGGGTCCCGCCCAGCCGGATCGTCTCCTCGATCTTTTCCGTAAGGCTTTCCTTTGAAATCACATACCCTTCATTGCTCTCCGGGCTTTTATAAAAAGCGCAGAACCGACACCCTGAAACACATATATTCGTATAGTTGATATTCCGGTCCACCACAAAAGTGACCCGTCTTTGGGGAACCTTCTGAAACCGTCTGATTTCAGCGGCTTTCCCCAGTGTGGGAAGATCCGCCTTTTCATAAAGGAGAAGTCCTTCATCCGGTGTGATCCGTTCGCCGTTTATCGATTTTTCCAGTATATTCTCAATCATGTGCATACGCTAAGACCGGCCCTGTTTCTCCCTGTAAAATGAATCCCTCTGAACCGGACGGAATCCCGCCTGTACAATCATATTCTCCATTTCGCTTTTTGTAAGGCCAACAGCGGATCTGGCCCCGGCTGTGTGGGTGATTTTCTCCTCTATGATGGTGCCGTCCAGATCGTCCGCCCCAAAGGAAAGCGCCACCTGGGCCAATGGCTCCCCGATCATAACCCAGTAGGCCTTGATATGATCGAAATTATCCAGCATTAGCCGTGCGGCTGCCACAGTTTTCAAATCATCCACCGCAACAGTGGGCGGGATGTGGGCAAGTTTTGTGTTTTTTGAATGGAACGCAAGCGGAATAAATGCGGAAAAGCCATTGGTGCGGTCCTGAATGGTTCGCAGAGAAACCAGGTGATCCACCCTTTCCTCCACGGTTTCGACATGGCCGTACAGCATTGTGGCATTGGTTTGGACCCCTGCCCTGTGTACCTCTTCCACAATTTCAAGCCACCTGTCCTTTCCGATTTTCCTGGGAAACAGCTGATCGTGAATCCTGTCGCTCAACACCTCGGCCCCGCCTCCCGGCATCATGTCCAGCCCCGCCTGCTTGAGGGTTTCAATCGTTTGTAAGACAGACAGCCCGGACAGGTTGGCAAGATAATCGATTTCCACGCA
>CAYFVA010000414.1:0-1850 GCA_964346265.1 uncultured Desulfobacterales bacterium | reverse complement strand
GACCGTTCAAACCCGAAGCCGGCCCGCAGCAGGCTCAGCTCGTCAAACCGGCGGGCCGTCATCTGGAATCCCACCGGAAGTCCCTCTTTCGAGAAGCCCGCCGGGACCGAAATACCGGGAACGCCGGCCATGTTGGCCGGAATGGTATACACGTCCGTCAGATACATGGTCAAAGGATCGTCGATGTTTTCACCGATCCGGAACGCAGGTGTCGGGGCCACCGGCGAAAGAATGAGGTCACACGATTCAAATGCGTGTTCAAAATCCTTCATGATCAGGGACCGGATTTTGGCGGCTCTTCCGTAGTACTCGTCATAGTACCCCGAAGAGAGGGCATAAGTGCCCATGATGATCCGGCGCTGAACTTCACCGCCGAACCCTTCGGACTTTGTGTTTTTGTACATGTCGAAAAGGTCGCCCTTTTTTTCACTCCTGTGCCCGTACCGCACCCCGTCAAACCGTGCCAGGTTCGAGCTGGCCTCGCCCGGAGCGATGATGTAATACGCAGCCACTGCATATTCGGTATGGGGAAGCGAGACATCCACAATCTCCACCCCGAGATCTTCCAGCACGTTTTTGGACTGCTCGAAGATCCGGGCCACTTCCGGGTCCAGCCCCTCCACTTCCATGTACTCCGCAGGGACCCCCGCCTTCATGCCCTTGAGGCCTTGTTTTTCAAATGTTCTCAACGCAGAGGTGAAATCCGGCACAGGCTCGTCCGCAGAAGTGGAGTCAGCCGGGTCTCTGCCTGAAATCGAGTTCATGATGATGGCGGCATCCTCCACTGTCTTGGTGATCGGGCCCGCCTGATCCAGGGAGGAGGCATAGGAGACAAGGCCGTACCTGGACACCCGGCCGTAGGTGGGCTTGAGCCCCACAACCGAACAGTGGGAGGCGGGCTGCCGGATGGAACCGCCGGTATCCGTGCCGATGGCGCCCAGGCAGAAATCCGCTGCCACGGCTGCGGCGGAACCGCCGCTGGAGCCGCCCGGCACAAAGTCGGTATTCCACGGATTGCGGGTGACGGCAAAGGCGGAGTTTTCGGTGGAAGAGCCCATGGCGAACTCGTCCAGGTTGGTTTTTCCCACGATCACCGCCTGGTCCGCCTTGAGCTTTCCCACGGCCGTGGCGTCGTATCCGGGCACGAAATTGTGAAGGATGTACGACCCGCATGTGGTTTTCATACCCCGGGTGCAGAAAATATCCTTTACCGCCAGCGGGATGCCCCTGAGGGGAGAACTTTCCCCGGGGGCCGGTGATCGGTCCGTCTCCTTGGCCGCCTGGAGCGCTCCTTCTTTGTCCACGGAAAGATAGGCCCGGATGGATTCGTCATGGGCCTCTATACGCTCCATCACATCCCGGGTGATATCTTCGGCAGACACCTCTTTTGATCGGATTCGATTGCAGGCCTCTTTTATGGTCAGCTGGTGCAGGTTCATACTGGTTTCCTTTTTCCGGGCAACTGTTTTATTTCACGATTCGGGGCACCTGGTAGAAGTCGTCCTCGCGTTCAGGAGCGTTTGCCAATGTCACATCCGGACCCGGGGACAATACAGGCTCGTCCGCCCTCATCACGTTTGTGCCGATGGCGGCGCCGGCCACCGTGTCCACGCCGCTGACATCCACCTCTTTGAGTTTGTCGATATACCCTAAAATCTCACTGATCTGGGAGGCGTATTTTTCCACAAGAGAATCATCCACCTTCAGCCGGGCAAGATGGGCGATATATTCCACTTCCTCTCTGGTAATTTTCATTGTGACTCCTTTTGTATCACCATTCCGTCCATGTCGTTTTTCCTGAGTTTTTCAAGATATTCAAGAGCGCCGGACTTTGTTTCAAAAAAACCGGT
>CAYFVA010000413.1:0-1860 GCA_964346265.1 uncultured Desulfobacterales bacterium | reverse complement strand
ATGATGGAAACAATGTGGAGGAAATTGATGGAAATACCTGTGACAAAAACCGCAAAGCCGGGTCAAAAACCGAATGATGACGCACTCGGATTCGGGCAGATCTTCACGGACCATATGTTCAATATGGACTATTCCGAAGAGAAAGGGTGGCACAATCCGAGGATCGAACCTTACGGGGATCTTTGTTATTCCCCGGCCACCATGGTCTTTCATTACGGACAGGCCATATTCGAAGGATTGAAAGCATACCGGAACCAGGATGGAGACATCCAGCTTTTCAGGGCAAGGGACAATTTTGAAAGGCTTAACCGGTCCGCCAGGGGACTGTGCATCCCTGAAACGGACATGGACATGATGATGGAGGCTTTGAAACAGCTTCTTTTGGTGGACAAAGACTGGGTCCCGTCTTCGCCGGGCACGTCCCTCTATATCCGGCCGACGGTGATGGCAACCGACAGCTTTCTCGGGGTCCGGCCGTCCAAAACCTACCGGTTTTTTATTATTCTGTCCCCTGTGGGGGCGTATTATCCCGAAGGGTTCAACCCGGTCAAAATCTGGGTGTCAAAAGAACATGTCCGCGCGGTTCGCGGCGGTGTGGGCGAGTATAAGACCGCCGGTAACTACGCGGCGAGTCTTTACGCGTCGGCAAAGGCCAACGAGGCCGGCTATGCGCAGGTCCTCTGGCTGGACGGTGTCCAGCTCAAGTATATCGAAGAAGTGGGCGCCATGAACATATTCTTCCAGATCGGTGATGAACTGGTAACTCCGCAGCTGAACGGCAGTATTCTCCCCGGAATTACCCGGGATTCGCTGATCCGTCTTGCCGAACGCCGGGACATGAAGATTTCCGAACGGCTGGTGAGTATTGACGAAGTGGTGGATGCCGGAAAGGGGGGCGCCCTGAAAGAGGTTTTCGGGACCGGCACGGCTGCCGTGATCTCTCCTGTGGGTGAGCTCAAATACGGGGATGAGATCCTTGAAGTGGGAGACGGAAATCCGGGTCCGCTTGCAGTGGAGTTCTACAACGAACTCACCGGCATCCAGTACGGCTCCCGTCCGGATCCGGAAAACTGGATCGAAATCGTCGGGTAGCGGGAGCGGCCCTTTTCCAAGGGTTGTTTTCTTTTCGCGGTTTTCGAGCGAGCGCTCGGTCAAAACGCAACACGACAATGCAACACCAGGGGGATCGGATATGACGGACAACAACAGCGGGGCATTTGCCGCCACCGGTAAAAAAATCAGAAAGGCGCGGCTGGAAAAGAAGCTCACGCTTGATTTTGTGGCCAACGAAACCGGGTTTAAAAAAGCGTACATCAAGGCAATCGAGGCCGGGGAAAAAATCCCGTCCGTGGGAACGCTGCTGCAGGTTTCAAGGGCGCTTGGGATCGATTCGAGTGTTCTTTTAAAAGACCGGAACGACATGGCGGAACAAAGAGAAGCCGCCTATACCAAACGGACGGACAAATACGCGTATACGCCGCTGAGTTCCGGTGCGGAAAACAAGCATCTCAAGGCCTTTAAGATTCTTGTGGAGGCGGGTCAAAAGCATGAAGGCGTGGGGTTCAGGCACGAGGGAGAAGAATTCGTGTATGTGCTTGACGGAGAGGTGGAAGTGATGGTCGGGGATCATGCAAACCGACTGAAAACCGGGGACTCTCTTCATTTTAATTCGGCTGTCAAGCACGACCTGAAAAATGTCGGCACCACGGATGCCGAGCTTATCGTTGTGGTGTACGCCCCGTAACCTGCAACCCGGACGGCGCAAGGAGACGATCATGTTATTCAAACTCACTGATGAACAACTGATGATACAGAGCATGGTAAGGGAGTTTTCCAGAAAAGTGGTGGCGGCCACTGCGG
>CAYFVA010000412.1:0-1862 GCA_964346265.1 uncultured Desulfobacterales bacterium | reverse complement strand
AAAACCGGAGCAAAAAAAACTGGAACAAAAAATAGAAAATCTGACCCAAAAGCTTGAACAGGCGGGTAAACGACAGGATGCCCTTGAAGAAAAAATCGGGATGCTGAACCGAAGAATCCGTGAACTGTCCGATAAAAAGGAAACAGAACCTACCGCATTGCCCGACACCAAAGGCGAGTACACGGAACCTGCGGTTCTGTACAAAAAAGGGCGCAGCCTTATGCTTGAAGAGCGTTTCTCAAAAGCATCCCTTCTCTTTTCCGAATTCGTGAATGCGTATCCCGCTCACCGGCTGGCGGACAACGCCATGTACTGGCTCGGGGAATGCCATTATTCGGTGGGAGAATTCAACCGGGCCGCGGATACGTTTCTCATGCTTGTGGAGCAATACCCGGATGGGATGAAAGTTCCGGATGCATTGCTGAAAGCGGGGTATTCCTATCTGGCAGTGGATGATGTGAACCGGGCCCACCATTATCTGAAAAAGGTGGTCAAACAGTTTCCCTTTACCAAGGCCGGGGAAAAGGCCGAGGTAAAACTTAAAACCATCGAATAAGCCCTTTTGCATGCCGGACACGTTGAACAGATATCTTCCATGGGTGGCACTGAAACATATTCCGGGAATCGGAGATCATCTCTTTAAGTTGCTGATCGAGACATTCGAAACACCGGACAATGTTTTTGCAGCACCGGAAAAGGAGCTCATGCGGATCCGGGGTATCCATTCAAAAACCGCCTCCTGTATAAAAAAAAACAAATCCGCCTTTGCACATGCCGGACAGGTCATCGACCGGATAAAAGAAACGGATTTTTCCATTATCTCTTATGCGGACCCCCATTATCCGGTTATGCTCCGTCAAATCCACGACCCTCCCCCGTATCTGATGTACACCGGAACGCTGAATCCTTCCGAACCAGCAGTATCCATTGTCGGTTCCCGCAATCCCACTTCATACGGTATGAAAGCCGGTGAGACCCTGGCCCATGAACTGGGAACCAAAGGGGTGACCATAGTGAGCGGGATGGCCCGGGGGATCGACACGTCCGCCCACCTGGGTGCCATCCGATCCGGCGGCAGGACCGTGGCCGTGCTGGGCAGCGGACTGAACCGGATTTATCCGGCGGAAAACAGAGGATTGTATCATGAAATCGCCCGGAAAGGGGCGGTTGTGTCTGAATTTGACCTTGACACCAGGCCGGAGGCCCGCAACTTTCCCCGGCGCAACCGGATCATCGCAGGCATGTCCACCGGTACCTGCGTTGTGGAGGCGGCCAGGAAAAGCGGCTCCCTGATAACGGCCAGACTGTCCGCCGAATACGGCCGGGAAGTTTTTTCCGTACCCGGCAGCATCTTTTCCAAAAAAAGCAGGGGTACCCATTTTTTACTCAAGCAGGGAGTCAAGGCAGTGGAGAATGCTGCTGATGTTCTGGAAGAAATCGGCCAGTTCACCGGTTTTCCGGACACAGCCAAATCTTTGGAACCCTCTGCCGAAAAACAAAAAATTTCAAAAAAAGAGGCCGGAACCGAAAAAATACTTGAAATTCTTGATCCATACCCTGTACATATTGATACGCTTGCAAAAATTTGCGGTATGGACACCGGAACCCTGCTGGCCACCCTGCTCAGACTCGAACTTGAAGGACTTGTGGAGCAAAGCAGTGGAAAATATTTTTCAAAGATCAAGGAGTAAAATTGACAAAACCGATTATCATAGTTGAGTCCCCCACCAAAGTCAAAACGTTGAAAAAATACATTGGAGACCGGTACAAAGTCGCTGCAACCGCCGGCCATATCAAGGACCTGCCTCAAAAGGAACTCGGAATCGATACCGAACAGAACTTCAAGGCCAAATATACCAACA
>CAYFVA010000411.1:0-1886 GCA_964346265.1 uncultured Desulfobacterales bacterium | reverse complement strand
CCCGTCAAACTCCGTGACCTCGTAATCCCCGATGTTCGCCCCGTCCATGACAGTCAGCTTATAAATCGATTGGACCCCGCCCGGAGCGGTTCCCTGCCAGTCGGTCACATCTGCGGAAGACACGCCCATATCAATCTGTGTTTTGGTATACTCCGCATCCACGGTGGAATTGTCCTGGGTCCACATGGTGAAATCGTTTGTGTAATCGATTTTGTCCCCGAACTCGTAACTGGAAAGCCAACGGCTGTCATCGGTCTTGTACTCTCCGGAAACCGGTTCTGAAAAGTATTCAAGGCCGGTGCCCATGGAGTGCTGGTAGTTGATGGCCCAGATCATCTCCCTTGCCAGTTCATTGAACTCAGCAGTGTATTTGGGGATGACCTCGTCCCGGATTTCCAGAAGCCCCCCGATTTTTCCTCCGGAAATGTCATTCGAAATTTCGGTTCTGTTCCCTGCGCTTTTCTCCCAGTTGACTTCCTTGTCCCGCATGGTGATTTCATAGTTGTCCACCCCGTTCACCACTGTATATCCGCCTGCCGCATTGATGATCTTCCCGCCGTCCGGCTGTTCCAGGACATCCACATCAATCAGTTTCCCGAGTTCGTCCACCAGCCGGTTTCTCTGGTCCCGCTGATCATTGGCGGTGCGGCTGGCTACTTCCACCCCCTGGATCTCCCCGTTCAGTTCTGCGATTTTTTCGGTTATGGAGTTGACCTGCCCCACGGCCGTGGTCACCTCGGCATTGATATCCTGGGTCAGGTTGTCCATGTCCAGCACGGCGGATTCAAAACGTTCGGCAACTTTTTTCCCGCTTTCCAGAACCGTGACCCGCTCCGAAGAGCCGCCCGGATTGTTGGAAAGATCATGCCAGGAACTCCAGAACTCTCCCAGCACGCTGTTGATACTGGTCTCGGAGTTCTCGTCAAAAAATCCCTCCAGAATCCGCATATAGGATTCCTGGGCGCCAAAGGATTCTTTGGTGGATTTCTGCGCGGTCAGGCGCTCTTCCAGCCGTTTGTCCACACTCTGCTCGATCTGATAGGTATCCACCCCGGTGCCGAACAGGAACCCCCCGTAAAGGGCAGGTCTCATGTTCTTCTGGTCGGCGTTCTGTACACTGTAATCCGGATTGTTGACATTGGATATGTTGTGGCCGGTAACGTTCAGCCCGTTCTGCTGGGCGAATATGGCGGTCTTGGCAATGCTGAGGGTGGAGCCTATACCGGACATGCTACACCTCTGCCCGTATGAAATGATTGGTGTACGGGTTCTGTTTCACCGATCCGGATGATCCGTATTTCTGCTCCGCCGGTTTCTCGGTTGCCGTGGAAAACACATCCTGTATAACTGCAAGATACTCTTCCACATATGCCTTGTTTTCAGCGGCAGCTTCGCTCACTTTCTCTTTCAGGGCATCCAGCTCGAGTTTCGTTTTTTTCAAATCCGACTTCGAGTGTTTCGGCACGGGCAGGGTGTTGATAATCCCGTCGAGATGAAAGGAACCCGGCTTGCTTTCATGAAGCACGGCCTGCTGCTCTGCAAGACACAGAATCCGTTCCTTCACACTTTCGATCGCCCGGGCAAGTTTCTGCTTTTCCTCGGTGATCTTCCACAGTGAATCAAGATCCATATCCACGATATACCCCTTTTCCCTGTCAAGGAGGTTCAATATCTCCTCATACAGCGACAGCTTTTCCTGGAGCATATCTTCCATCTTGTAGGCAATTTTTTCCATGTCGGTTTCTCCTTACCCTATTATCGGTATCCGCCCGTTATGCTTGAATGCTGAATCGTCCATTTTTACAAGGAATTATTTTCCGTTTTTCGTATCTTTTTCAGCTTTCAACCACATAAAGAGCAACAACCGTGCCATTTTTTCAAGAGAC
>CAYFVA010000410.1:0-1890 GCA_964346265.1 uncultured Desulfobacterales bacterium | reverse complement strand
TAACTGGTTTTTTGCCTTTTTTCACCCGTAAAATCGCAATTGCTGGGGCACCCGTGTCAATAATTGACAGATCATTCTGCAGATTGTACGATTCATTCAGCAGGATAATTTTCCGTTTCCGAATGAATTTTCTGTTATATGGGAGACCGTTTGTTTTAGACTGTAATTTTCGTGAAGTGTCATAAAAAAGGATAGTTGTCATGGACAAACAGCTTCTGGACCATTATATGGAGGCCCTTATTCAGGGAAACCGGCAAGAATGCCACAGGATCGTGACGGACCTTCTTGCCGGGGGGACAGAAATCCGGACCCTTTACTCCGACCTGTTCCAACATTCTCTCTATCAGGTGGGAGAACTCTGGGAGACCAACCGGATTTCCGTGGCGGTGGAGCACCTGGCCACTTCCATCACGGAAAGCCTGATGAGCCTGGTTTATCCCCGGCTCTTCAGTGCGGAACATATCGGGAAAAAAGCAGTGATTTCATGCGCTGTCAATGAATCTCACCAGATCGGCGGGAAGATGGTTGCGGATATTTTTGAACTTAACGGTTGGGACGGTCATTTTCTGGGGGTTAACACGCCGGTGCCGGATCAAATCCGGTTTGTCCACGACACCCGGCCCGATGTGGTGGGTTTTTCCCTTTCCATTCACTCCAACCTGCCCATGCTTGTTGAGCACACCGATGCCATTCGGTCCACCTTCAAAGACCTGCCGATTATCTTCGGCGGACAGGCCTTTCGATGGGGCGGAGTTGAAAAAATGGAGCAGTTTTCCGAAACCCGGTACATTGCGTCCCTGGATGATCTGGAAACCTTTATCAGCCGTATGTCCAAGTGAATACGTTTTATTTCGGCCGCACAATGCATATCCGATCCTGTGATGAAGGGGAAGAACCTCATCGGTACGGGATATGATCCCCGTGTTCCGTGTTCCCTATGTAAAGGGCCGAATAAACAGCGGATATATTACAGGAACCTGGGCGTCACCGGCCTTCGGCCCGTGATCCGGCGGTAGGATTCATCCGGGTATCCAAGGGCGATGGCAGAGCAGACGATTTCATTGTCCGGTATACCCAATTTCCTGCAAATGGATTTGTCCCGCCGGAGGGCTTCCACGGTGAACCCGATCAGGCATGATCCGAGCCCGGCCGCATGGGTGGAAAGCAGAATGTTCTGGGTGGCGAGCAGTCCATCTTCCATGGGACATGATGCACTTTTGTCCGATGTTACCAGGATCACAGCCGGCGCTCCGTGAAACAGCCGGTCCCGACCGTTGTTGTCCATCTCCTCCAGGGCCGATTCCACCTTGTCGTGGTGGTTTCTGTAATACGATTCCAGTGCCGGTTTTCCAATCCCCCGGAGAAAAAGTCTCAGCAGGCGTTTTTCGGAAAGCCGGTTGAGTTTTCTGTAAAACCGTGCGATGTTTCCGCCCAGTTCAAGAACCTTCCCCCGGTCCGGGAAAATGTAAAACTCCCACATCTGGCTGTTGGTGCCGGACGGGGCAGTGGTACCCATTTTCACAAGGTCGTGGAGAATATCAGGGGCCACCTGCCGGTCCGTGAAATTCCTGCAGGATCTGCGGGAGGCCATCAGGCTGAACAGGGACGCCATGTCGAATTGCCCCGGTCTCATCCATGACTTCGAGGCTTTGAACGTGGCAAATTCCCACTGGTTCTCATCGATGGAGCCCACCGCGGCCGCACCTTCCGGACACGCCGCCATGCAGTGGCCGCATCCCAGGGAGCTTTCCCCGGTGATCCGGGCTTTCCCATCGATGATGTCAATGGTGTCGGACGGACATACCCGCACGCAGGAGGCGCATCCGATGCATTTTGACAGATCAATTGTTGTGGTGACGGGTTTGTTCAATTTGAATCCTGTGTGTTTGT
>CAYFVA010000409.1:0-1891 GCA_964346265.1 uncultured Desulfobacterales bacterium | reverse complement strand
AAAGGGTGCCTTGACACTTTCCAAGCTTCCTGATACATATAGCTTTTTCATACAGATCACCTGAAAGATTATCTTTTTACGAAATAAAAGTCAACTCTGCGTTTGAGGTTAATTTGAAAAATACACTGGAAAGCATCAGAAACTTCAGCATAATTGCGCATATCGATCACGGAAAATCCACATTGTCCGACCGGATGATACAGATGTCCGGTGTGGTGGAAGACCGGGATTTCAAGGACCAGATGCTCGATTCAATGGATATCGAACGAGAAAGGGGCATCACCATCAAATCCCAGACCATTTCATTGCCGTACCAGGACAAGGACGGCAAATCCTACTGGCTGAATCTTATCGACACGCCGGGACACGTGGATTTCTCCTACGAGGTCTCAAGGGCGCTTGCCTCTTGTGAAGGGGCGTTGATCCTTGTGGATGCCGGCCAGGGAGTGGAAGCCCAGACGCTTGCCAATATTTACCTGGCCATGGAACATGATCTCGAGATTATTCCCGTCATCAACAAGATCGATCTTCCGTCTGCGGAAATCGAATGGGTCAAGGAACAGATCGAGGAAGACCTGGGGCTTGACAGTGAAGAAGCCCTGATGATTTCCGCCAAAAACGGCATCGGAATCGAAGCTGTTTTCGATGCCATCGTGGAAAAAATCCCGGCACCGGAAGACAAATCAAACGAACCGTTGAAAGCGCTCATCTTTGACTCTCATTATGATCCGTACCGGGGAACCATCGTGCATTTCCGGGTGTTTCAGGGAACTGTAAAGCCGGGAGACAGAATCATGTTCATGTCCAACAGGGCCGAGTACAAGGTGGAGGAAACCGGGATCTTTCAAATTGAACGGAAACCGAGAAAAAAATTGCAGGCAGGCCATGTGGGGTATATCATCGCCGGCATCAAGACCATCAGTGACGTGAAAACCGGGGATACCATCACGCTGGCGGATAACCCGTGCGAGACCCCCATGCCCGGGTTCCGGGAGCCGAACCCTGTGGTGTTCTCCTCCATATATCCCCTGGCTTCGGATGAATACGGACAATTGACCGAAGCGCTTGAAAAACTCAAGCTCAATGATGCGTCCCTGGTATTTGAAAAGGACTCCTCCGCGGCTCTTGGGTTCGGGTACCGGTGCGGCTTTTTGGGACTTTTGCACCTTGAAGTGGTCCAGGAGCGGATCGAGCGGGAGTATGGACTTTCTTTGATCCTGACGGCGCCTTCGGTGATGTACGAGATCACCAGAACCGGAGGAGAAGTCGAAATCATAGACAATCCGGCGGATTTCCCCGATCCCGGGGAGATTGAAAAGATCCGGGAGCCTTTCATCAAGGCGTCGATCATCGTGCCGGACAAGTACATGGGTAATGTCATGCAGGTGTGCCATGAACACCGGGGCATCAGTGAAAACTACCAGTATCTGACCAGCAAGCGGCTGGAGATGAGGTTTGATATTCCCCTTTCCGAGGTGGTGTACGAGTTTTACGACCGGATGAAAAGCGTGACCCAGGGATACGGTTCTTTTGACTACGAGGTGTCCGGGTACAGGGAAACCGATCTTGTCAAGCTCGACTTTCTAATCAATTTCGAGCGGGTGGACGCTCTTTCCCAGCTGATTCACAGGGACAAGGCTGAAGCCAGGGCAAAGGCGGCCTGCAAAAAGCTCAAGGAAGAGATGCCGAGACAGATGTTCAAGGTGCCCATCCAGGGAGCCATCGGCGGAAAGGTCGTGGGCCGGGAGACGGTGAACGCCTACCGGAAGGATGTCACCGCCAAGTGCTACGGCGGAGATATCTCACGAAAGCGGAAACTTCTTGAAAAGCAGAAAAAGGGCAAAAAGAAGATGAAAATGGTGGGCCAGGTGGAGATCCCCCAGTCCGCCTT
>CAYFVA010000408.1:0-1893 GCA_964346265.1 uncultured Desulfobacterales bacterium | reverse complement strand
CCTTGACATCATTTTTGAAAAGGCGTTATATGAATTTACATACAATTTGAGGATAGATACTGAAAAATGAACACCGGTTTTACAAGCATACTACTAGTCCTGATTCTTATTGTCGTGGAGGTCATAATTACCACCTCCATAGAATGGGGCGCCTAGTGGCATAAAACCGAAATTGTTTTTAAAAGCCGTTATCAGCCCCGAAAAGGGGGATAACGGCTTTTTTTATTTCCGGGGGAATTTTATGAGAAGCGACATTGCAAAAAAAGGAACTGCGCGGGCCCCTCACAGAAGCCTGATGAAGGCGGCCGGTTTTACGGACGCGGAGATTGAACGGCCCCTTGTGGGCATCGCCAACTCGGCCAACGAACTGATTCCCGGCCACATACATCTTGACCGGATCGTGGAGGCGGTCAAGGCGGGCGTTTACGCGGCCGGAGGCACTCCCATGGAATTTTCCACCATCGGGGTATGCGACGGAATTGCCATGAACCATACCGGTATGCACTATTCTCTGGCCAGCCGCGAGGTGATCGCAGACTCCATTGAGATTACGGGCATGGCCCATCCTTTTGACGCCATCGTCATGGTGCCCAACTGCGACAAGATCGTTCCGGGCATGCTCATGGCTGCGGCAAGGCTGAACATTCCCTGCATTTTCATCAGCGGCGGCCCCATGCTGGCCGGAAGACACCCCGAAGACAGAGAAAAGAAGACCGATCTGGTCAGCGTGTTTGAAGCGGTGGGTGCGGCAAGGAGCGGAAAAATCTCCGGAGAACAGCTTTCAGCCATTGAAAATTCAGCCTGCCCGACCTGCGGGTCCTGCGCCGGGATGTTCACGGCCAACTCCATGAACTGCCTGACCGAAGCCATCGGAATGGGCCTTCCCGGCAACGGCACGGTCCCGGCCCCTTTTTCCGAACGGATCCGCCTTGCCAAACAGGCCGGGGCCGCTGTTATGAACCTCTTGACCGATTCCGTGACCCCGGACCGGATTTTCACGGACCAGGCGTTCCGGAACGCACTTGCCGTGGACATGGCCCTCGGATGTTCCACCAACACCGTGCTTCATCTCAAGGCCATTGCCAATGAAGCAGACGTGGACATCGAGCTGGACAGAATCAACGAGATCAGCGGGAAAACCCCCCATCTTTGTTCGCTGAGCCCGGCAGGCCCCCACCGGATCGAGGACCTTCACGCGGCAGGCGGCATCCCCGCGGTAATGAAAACCCTGGAAGGCTTGGGACTCATTGATACGGACTGCCTCACCGCCACAGGACAAACGGTGGGAGAAAATCTGAAAAATGCCCGGGTCAAGGATTCTTCCGTGATCCGGCCGGCGGACAACCCGTATCACGAGCAGGGGGGACTTGCCGTACTGTTCGGCAATCTTGCCGAAGACGGGTGCGTGGTCAAACAGTCGGCAGTGGTGCAGGGAATGCTTACGCACAAGGGACCTGCCCGGGTGTTCAATAGGGAAGAAGAAGCCACCGAAGCCATCATGGACAATAAGATTAAAAAAGGAGATGTGGTGGTGATCCGGTACGAAGGCCCTGCAGGAGGCCCGGGAATGAGGGAGATGCTGACCCCCACTTCAGCCATTGCCGGCATGGGGCTGGACGACAGTGTAGCCCTGATTACGGACGGCCGGTTTTCCGGGGGAACCAAAGGGGCCTCCATCGGGCACATTTCCCCGGAAGCTTTTCACGGCGGGCTTCTATCGGTCGTCCAGGAAAACGATGAAATCGTCATTGATATCCCCGGAAAAACGTTGGAGCTCAACCTGGATCGAGAGGAAATCGAAAAACGGATCGCCGCCTGGCGAAAGCCGGAGCCCAAAATCCGCAAGGGGTACATGGCCAAATACGCCGAACGGGTCACATCCGCCGGTGAAGG
>CAYFVA010000407.1:0-1894 GCA_964346265.1 uncultured Desulfobacterales bacterium | reverse complement strand
TCATATAACAGGCATGATGCACAGCATCACAACAAACCATGAAACTTGAACGGGGAAGCTTCTTGTTTCCAGTTTCAAGTCTCAAGTTTCTTATCAATAATACGGCTCATTGATAAACCGGCCACCCGATTTTTTACTCTTTTTTCTTTTAAAAAAAGGTATATTCCTTGCATTCTAAACAAGGAGTCTTTACAAAGATAATACGTATAACCTATTTTAATGGAGGAAAGAAATATGAATCAGTACGAATGCCCGTGCGGATATGTATACGACCCCCTGACAGGTGATTTTGAGAACGGCATAGAAGCCGGAACCGCTTTTGAGAATCTTCCGGATGATTGGGTCTGTCCGGTGTGCGAGGCGGAAAAGGAATTTTTTGAAATGCTCGATGAATAAAGCAAAAAAGGAGAAGCAAAATGTATAATCCTCTTGAAATAGCCGACGGCATTTTTTCCGTCGGCTGCCGGGACTGGGACATTCGTGATTTTCACGGCTACTCCACGTACGAGGGAACCACATACAACGCCTATTTGATAAAAGATGAAAAAAACGTTCTTATCGATACGGTTAAAGATGAATTTGCGGGTGAACTTCTGGAGAACATCGGCAGAATCATGGATCCATCCGAGATCGATATCGTGATCAGTAACCACACGGAAATGGACCATTCCGGGTCAATTCCCAAAATTATGCACCGGATCGGGGAGGACACCCCTCTTTACTGCTCCAAAATGGGGCACAAAAACCTGAAAAGTCACTTCAACCGGGCCTACAATTACAAGGTGGTTCAAAGCGGGGATGAACTGAACATCGGAAAAAGAACCTTCTCGTTTCTGGAAACCAAAATGCTGCACTGGCCGGACAGCATGTTCTCCTACCTCAAGGAGGACGCCATCCTGTTTTCAAGCGATGCGTTCGGCCAGCACATTGCAAGTGATGCGGTTTATGATGATGAAATCGGCGATGCGGTCATGTCCCATGCCAAAAAGTACTACGCCAATATTCTCCTGGCCTATTCCAGCCGGGTTCAAAAACTTTTGCAGACCGTGACGGATGCGGGTCTGAAGTTCAACATGATATGCCCGGATCACGGCATTATCTGGCGGGACAATCCATCGGCCATCATCAGTGCCTATGACAAATGGAGCAGGCAGGAGCCGTCGAAAAAGGTGGTGGTCGTCTTCGATACCATGTGGAAGAGCACCGCAAAAATGGCCAAAGCCGTTGCAAGAGGAGTCGAGGATGAAAATGTCAGTGTCCGGCTGATGAACACCAGAAAATGGCACAGAAGTGATATCATGACCGAAGTTATGGATGCCGGGGGGATCGCGGTGGGATCTCCCACACTCAACAACGGCATTTTTCCGGTGGTTGCGGATGTGTTGACCTACATCAAGGGGCTGCGCCCGGAAAACAAAGTGGGGGCCGCTTTCGGATCCTACGGCTGGAGCGGGGAAGCAGTCAGAATCCTCAACACTGAACTTGAACAAATGAAGGTCGACATCATTGATGAGGGACTCAACGTACAGTATGTACCGGACGAAAATGATGTAGAACAATGTATCAACCTGGGACGAAAACTTGGAAAAAAAGTAACGGAAATCTGTTAACAAATTAGCTTGCGGAGGCAAAATGAGTACCGATTTTAATGCAAATGAAGTTTTTGAAATGGCCAGACAAATAGAGATAAACGGAGCGGCGTTTTATCGGGAAGCGGCTGAAACCGTGGACAACCAGGACTATAAAAATTTTCTGACCGAACTTGCACAAATGGAGGATGACCACGAAAAAACATTTGAAGAGATGCAAAAGGAGCTGACCGGCGGTGAACAGACCCTTCTGGTTTTTGATCCCGAGGATGAGAATGCCTTGTATCTCAAGGCTCTTGCCGACA
>CAYFVA010000406.1:0-1910 GCA_964346265.1 uncultured Desulfobacterales bacterium | reverse complement strand
AATATGCTTTCGCATGCTGATATTCAATAATATTCCGAATCCGACCATATTGGTGATAACCGAGGAACCGCCGTAACTGACAAGAGGAAGAGGAACGCCCACTACCGGCATCAGCCCCATCACCATGCCGATGTTGATGAATATCTGCCAGAAAATCACGGAAGTGATGCCGAAAGCAAGCAGGGAGCCGAACATGTCCCTGCAGCAGTAGGATATATTCAGCCCCCAGAACAGCATCAGAAAATAAAGGACAATAAGCACGAAACAGCCCGCGAACCCCCATTCTTCCGCAAGCACGGACACAATGAAATCGGTATGCTGCTCCGGTAGGAAAGACAAGGCGTTCTGTGTTCCCTGGAGAAAGCCCTTCCCGTATAACTCGCCGGAACCGATGGCAATTTTGGACTGAATAATGTGATACCCGGAACCCAAAGGATCTCTTCCGGGATTGAGGAATGTCAGTATCCTCGATTTCTGATAGTCCGCCAGCAGGAACCAGACCACCGGTATCGCCGCCAGGGCGGCCCCTGCACAGGTAAAAAAGACCTTTCTTTGAAGTTTGACAAACAAGGTCATGGATCCGGCGATCAACAGCAGCAGCATCGCGGTCCCCAGATCCGGCTGCCGGACGATGAGAAAAAACGGAACCGCGCACAGGACGACCGGCTTAAACAATTCCTTGAATCCCAGCCCCTCTTCGGTCACCCGCCCTGCATATACGGAAGCGAGAATAAAAATAAGGGCGATCTTCATAATTTCAGAAGGCTGCACCGTAAACGGTCCCACAGACAGCCACCGGGTGGAACCGCCGACGTTTTTCCCCCAGAACAACACTCCCACAAGACAGGCCACGCACAAAAGATAAATGATCACGCCGCTTTTTTCAAAATACTTGTAATCCACCGGGAGACAGACGCATATAACGACAAGACCGCCGCACATCCAGATAACCTGCTTTTTGAACAAAAGCCGGATTCCTTCGGTATCCCCGGCCGTTACCGCACTGTAAAGAACAGCCAGGCCGATGGAGGAAATCAGGACCATCAAAAAAAGCAGCCCCCAGTCGAATGATTCCGCAAGACGCCTGTCAAACATTTCTCTTCCTCTATCCTATTGATTTTCCGTCTTAAGCAGGCCCTGCTTTTCAAGATACTTTGTCACCACCGCCCGGGCAATGGGGGCGGCGGCGGAGGAACCGTGCTCTCCGTGCTCCACAAGAACGGATACCGCAATAACCGGGTCTTTTGCAGGTGCATAACATACAAACCAGGCATGATCCCGGAGAAAATAGTCCAGGCTCTCCATATCCAGATTCTCCCGGTCTTTGATACTGAAGACCTGGGCGGTACCGGTTTTGCCGGCGATTTGAACTTTTTCGAGCCGTATTCGCCTTGCCGTTCCCCTTTTGCCCTGAACCACCTGTAAAAGGCCCTGCTTCAAGAGCTCCATGGTTTTCCGCCCTGCAGGAATACCACCGTTGATTTCCGGCTCGCCTTTTTCCAGCACCCTGTCTTCCGCATCCATGACACGCTTTAATACCCGCGGCCTGTACAGAATCCCTCCGTTTCCGACAGCAGATGCAAGAGTCGCCATCTGCAGCGGAGTGACAAGGTTATACCCCTGGCCGATGGCAATGGAGAGACTCTCCCCTCCCTGCCAGGGCACGCCGAACCGCTTTTCCTTCCAGTCGGCGGTGGGGACGAGCCCGGATCGCTCATTATCAAGGACAATGCCTGTCTTCCTCCCAAGTCCGCAGCCTTTGGCGTATTCGGCAAGTACGTCCACGCCTGCCTTTTCCCCCACTTGATAGAAAAACACATCACAGGATTGCTCGATGGCCTTTATGATGTCCACATCCCCGTGGCCCCCTTTTTTCCAGCACCTGTAGGTGCGGTTTCCGTACCGGTAAT
>CAYFVA010000405.1:0-1916 GCA_964346265.1 uncultured Desulfobacterales bacterium | reverse complement strand
AGAAAGCGGAAAAAACATTCCAATGCTTCTATTTTCCGTTTGTCAAAATCGCAAAACAGGCAATCATAGTATTCTTTTATATACGGTTCTTCAAGTTTCAGGGCATTTGCGCCTCTGCGGATGATATGATTCATGTTGCCGTCTCCCTGTCTTTTGGATTCCAAAAGAAGGCGAATCACCCGGTCCACAATTTCCGGCCGGTTTTGCGCAAAAGATCGCCTGACGGCCCATACGGCGAACACAAAAGGCATTCCGGTCATCTCGTGCCAAAGATCTCCCAGATCAATGCGATAGTCGAAAACCGAATCCCACGGTTCTCTCAAAGCCGTATCCCCGATCACCAGGGCGGCATCGGCACTGTCTTGTACATCAAGGAGAGTTTTGACTCTTCTTGTTTCGAACACCGGACGAATGTCTCTCTCCAGAAAAATCATCTTCACAAAAGCGGCTGATGTTTCAGACTCACCCGTGAGTAAGATTTTTTTTCCATCCAGAGCCTCAAGGGGATACCGGCTCATGAGAACCACACTCATCACTTTCCCGTGACAGGATATGGAAAGATCCGGCAAAAGCAGCAGTTCGTCGTGGTGCATACCGTAAAACGCCGATGATATGGGGCTGATTTCGATCTCCCCTTTGACAAGCCTGCGGTTCAGGTCGGCAGGAGGTTCTGCGATCAGCTCGATCCAGTCCGGCAGCAGGTTTTCATCTTTATCAATTCCGTAGTAAACCGGGAATGCATTGATATAGCTGATTTTCCCCATTTTCAGTTTACATGGATTCATAGCCGGTGATTTTCTCCAGAAGTACGGTTGAATTTGAAGCTGTGAGAGGCAGATAAACCATCCATCCGGGTTTGCCGGCGCCGAGATCGCCTGCCGTCTTCTCGATCCCCAGGGCTTTTGCCCCGTAATTGGTGGCCATGTCCAGTAAAATTTCAGGGGATATGCCTGTGGGATGGGATGCGATAAAGGACATTTCATCCAGCACACTGAGTGTGTCGCAACTTGCAAGGCTGTCCGTTCCGATAGCAGGCTGAATGCCTTTCCGGATCATCCGGAACAGATCCGGCATCCGCCCGTGCAGATTCATGTTGCTCCGGGGACAGAGGCATACTTTTGCCCCGGAATCCGCGATAAGATCAATATCCTCTTCACAGGTTTGAATAAGGTGGACCGCCAGAGTCCAAGGATCGAGAAGGCCGAGGGAATGAAGATGCATCACCGGACTTCCGGACGGAAGGCCCCAGCCGGAAAAATCAATCCCCCTGTCCTTCAGAAGCTCGGCCCATTCCCCTTTTGCCGTGGTGATAAACTCTGTTTCCAGACCGGATTCCGCAAGATGAATGGAAAACGGGAGATTATGTGTTTTTGTTTTTTGTTTGACTGTTTGCAACAGATCAGGGGAACATGTATGAGGGGCGTGGCAGGCAAAAGAGTGCTTCCAGTTAGAAAACTTGTCTCGGCTGATTGGAATTTCCGCCGACTCGATGCCGGCCGGATCCGTCGTCCCGAGAAATTCTCTGAAACACACGCCCCCTGCCAAAGAAAGATTGTTTTTATCTGCCTGCAATTTATCGGAAAATCCATCCGAACGGATGTCTCCGGCATAAAGAGTGCCGGATTCGGCCATCTTTGAAGCCGTTTTCCGGGCTTCTTTTTCAACCTCGTCCGGATCGGATGACTCCTTTGCTGCAATGATTTGCCTGACCCAGTGCTCAAACCCCGGCTCTGTATCACAGCATCCTTTGAAAAGGGAGAGGTCCAAGTGCGTATGCGCATTGATCAAAGGCGGTATCAACACCCCGTCTCCATGGTCCGTGGATCCGGTTGGTGCGGGGGAGGCGGAAACTTCGGTTATGATTCCGTTTTCCACCCGGATATACCCGTTCTCAATGATACGATCCGATCCGGCAA
>CAYFVA010000404.1:0-1921 GCA_964346265.1 uncultured Desulfobacterales bacterium | reverse complement strand
CGGCCCGGAAGCTGAAAACCCTTTTATAGTGGTGTTTGGCTGGGTGACAAGGATTCGAACCTTGATTGACGGAGTCAGAGTCCGCTGTCCTGCCATTGGACGATCACCCAGGAAATTGTAAATATTGCTTATACATCATTCTTCTTTTTCCGTCAATAAAATTTTGGCATTCCTCTTTCCGGTGTGGTAAATTTTGTATATAGTCGGGTTTTGCGGAGAACGCCGGGCCCGTCGGAACAGGATGAAGAAAGGGAGGGGTTGTTATGGCGGTAAAAGTTTTGATCAAAAGAAACGTGCCCCAGTCAAACAACGAAGAACTCATGAAGCTTTTTGCCATGCTGCGGTCGGCTGCAATGCACCAGCCCGGATACATCGGCGGGGAGACGCTGAAGCGGGTGGATGCCCCGGGCAAATACCTGGTGATCAGCTCATGGGAAAGTGTGGATGACTGGAGTCGGTGGCTTGTCAGCAGCGAGCGGCGGCAGATCCAGGAGCGGATCGATGATCTGACGGATTCGGAGACCAAGTTTGAAGTATACGAGCACTGACGGTCCGGTAGGATGCAAGAGGGGAGAGGATCCGTATAATCTTCTTTTGGAGGAGCTTCACCGGTACGGTTCCATGGCGGTGGCTTTTTCCGGCGGGGTGGACAGCACCCTGGTGGCAAGGGCGGCAGCGGATTTGCCCGGCCGGGATGTACTGCTTGTGACGGTGCAAACTGTTTTTCAGCCGGACCAGGAGATCCGGCGGGCCGGATATATGGCTGAAAAACTCGGACTTTCTCATCGTGTGTTGCAGGTGGATTTGTCCGAACGGCCCGATATTCTGGCGAATCCCAGGGACAGATGCTATTGGTGCAAGGATGTTCTGTTTTCCCGGATCCGGGAGTTGGCCCGGGAAAAGGGGGTCTCCACCCTTGTTCACGGAGCGAATCTGGATGACCTCAGTGATTTCCGGCCCGGCATGAAAGCGGCGGAAGAACTTGGGTTCCGGGCGCCCCTTGCCGACTGCGGCATGACCAAGCAAATGATCCGTAAGTGTTCCGGAAAACTCGGTCTTGAAACCTGGAACCTGCCGTCCGGATCCTGCCTTGCCGCCCGGATTCCCTACGGAGAGCCCGTCACCTCTGAAAAACTTTCCATGATCGAACAAGCTGAAGAAAAAATTTCCGAAATGGGATTCGAAAATATCCGTGTCCGGCTCAAAGGAACAGAGGCCCGGATCGAAGTCGATGCAGAGGATATTGAACGTTTTGCAAGTCAACCCACAAGAGAGCGGGTGGTGGTTTGTCTGAAACAATCGGGGTTCACGCACATCTCCCTTGATCTTCAGGGATACCGGACCGGCAGCATGAACGAAATTTGAAAGAACCGGTTCCGCAGTCTTTCTCTGTTCAATTCCTTTGACTGGGTTGCGGGGGTCGGCTTTGGAAAAGCCGGGGCTTGTTTTAGCTCCCGGCTTTGCATCCGGCTGTGGGCAAGGGGGATCAGTTGAGCTCGAGGTTGTTGAAAAAATAGCCGATTTCAAAAGCGGCCGTCTCCGGGGCATCAGAGCCGTGGACCACATTTTTTTCAATGTCCGTGGCATAATCCCTTCGGATTGTTCCTTCTTCGGCTTCTTTGTAGTTGGTGGCCCCCATGATTTTCCGGTTTTTCGCAATGACCTCGTCTCCTTCAAGGACCATGACCACGATGGGGCCGGAGGACATGAAGCCGGTCAGGCTGTCGAAAAAGGGGCGTTCCCTGTGCACGGCGTAAAATCCCTGGGCCTGCTCTTTGGTCAGCGTCAGCATTTTCATGGCCGAGATCCGGATGCCTTGTTTTTCAAAACGGCGGATTACCTCTCCGATCAGGTTTTTTTGAACGCCGTCGGGTTTGATGATAGATAGTGTCTTTTCCATTTGCAAATCCTCTTTGTGTTT
>CAYFVA010000403.1:0-1923 GCA_964346265.1 uncultured Desulfobacterales bacterium | reverse complement strand
TGACCCATTCGGTGAGCAAGCAGCTGATGCCGGTGTACGACAAACCCATGATCTACTACCCGCTCTCCACACTGATGCTGGCCGGCATCAGGGAAATATTGATCATCACCACTCCCTGGGACCGCCCCCTGTTTCAGAATCTTCTGGGAGACGGTTCCCGGTGGGGCATCCGGATCGAATACGCGGTCCAGCCCCGGCCCGAGGGCCTTGCCCAGGCGTTTCTCATCGGTGAGGAATTTATCGGCAAAGACCCTGTCGCCCTGATCCTCGGGGACAACATCTACTATGCAGAAGGGCTTTCCGTAAAACTCCAGGAGGTCTCCGGCCGGAAAGACGGCGCCACTGTGTTCGGATACTGGGTGAAAAACCCGGGCCGGTACGGGGTGGTGGAATTCGACAAAGACGGAAATGTCATCGGTCTTGAAGAAAAACCGGAAAAACCGAAATCCAACTATGCGGTCACCGGGCTCTACTTTTACGACAATGACGTGGTATCCATTGCAAAAGATATCCGGCCGTCCGCCAGGGGGGAGCTTGAAATCACAGACGTGAACCGGGCGTATCTCGAAACAGGAACCCTCAAGGTGGAACTGTTGAGCAGGGGAACGGCATGGCTGGATACCGGCACACACACGTCCCTTCTGGATGCGGCCCAGTTCGTCCGGGTGGTGGAAGACCGCCAGGGACTGAAAATCGCCTGTCCCGAGGAAATCGCCTTCAAGCTGGGATACATCTCAGCAGAGCGGCTGCTTGCCCTTGCCGACCCCCTGGAAAAGAACGAGTACGGCGCGTATCTCCGGTCGATCAGCGGAAAAGAACAATGAGCATACACACGGAAGATACGATTCTGGAAGGCCTGCTGGTGGTCATCCCCAGGGTTTTCAAAGACAGCCGCGGTTTCTTCATGGAGACCTATTCAAAACCGGCTTATACGGATGCCGGTATCCGGGATGAGTTTGTCCAGGACAATGTATCGTTTTCCCGAAAAGGTGTGGTACGAGGGCTGCATTTCCAGAATCCCAATGCCCAGGGAAAACTGGTTTATGTACTCCAGGGAGAAGTGTTTGACGTGGCCGTGGATATCCGGAAAAATTCTTCCACTTTCGGCCGGTGGCACGGTGAATACCTGTCTTCGGCCAACTTCCGGCAGCTGTGGATCCCGGAAGGATTCGCCCACGGCTTCTGCGTGGTGTCCGATTCCGCCCTGCTCGCCTACAAGTGTACAAACGTTTACGCCCCGCAGAACGAAGGAACGATCCGGTGGGACGACCCGGATATCGGAATCGACTGGCCTGCAAAAAGTCCGGTGATTTCGGAAAAAGACGCGGCCGCCCCTTTTCTGGCGGACATCCAACCGAAAAAATTCACCTTTTACGGACAACCCAATGACTTCTGACAATACAAACCCGATCCTTCTTGCCGGCGGCACCGGCCAGGTGGGATCTGAAATACGGAAACTGGCCCGCAGAAAAGGCTATCCCCTGGTAAGCCCGGACCGCACCGCCCTGGATATCCGCAACCAGGACTCGGTCCGGGCGGTGATGGACCGAACCGATCCCTCTCTTGTGATCAACGCAGCCGCCTGGACAAACGTGGATCTTGCCGAAACCGAAACCGACGCCGCCTTCAGAATCAACCACAACGGGCCGGCTCATCTGGCCCGCGCATGCAGGGATCGAGACATCCCCCTTTTTCACATTTCCACCGACTATGTATTTAACGGCAGAAAAGGCGCTCCTTATCTGGAAGAGGACCCGGCCTGCCCGGAAACCGTCTACGGCCGGAGCAAACTTCTGGGCGAAGAGGCGGTGAAGAACCTTCTCGAAACCTACGTAACGGTCCGGGTCAGCTGGGTGTTCGGAAACATTGGATCCAATTTTGTCAAAACCGTTTTACGGCTTGCCGCAGAAAAAAATGAGCTCA
>CAYFVA010000402.1:0-1926 GCA_964346265.1 uncultured Desulfobacterales bacterium | reverse complement strand
CCCGGAACATGGACATGGGAAGGTGGGTGTGGCAGTTCACAAGACCGGGCATCACGATCTTTGACGAGGCGTCGATTACAACCGCCGCATCCGTTGAGGAGAGGGGCGGATCTCCCTTCCCCACCTTTTCGATCTTTCCGTCTTTGACCATGACATACCCCTTCTCCGGCACCATGCCGGCGCCCGGGGCCATGGGAAGGATCGTTCCGTTGAGGATCAGAATGTCACAGGTCATCTGCAGCGTCTCCCAAAATGGTTTTCTCCAGCATGACACATTTCATGTTCTTTTGAAACCAAAATTCACATTCAGGTCCTCCTGTATTTTGCGTTCCCCTGGACAGAGGCCGTTTTATCTCCCGGATGAAGCAGGAATCGGCCCTGCGTATCCTCCCCGTGTTTTTGCGGCAAACCGGCGGAAAATCGATGGTATTCATGATGAAAATGTGCTACAATTGCGTTGATCAATTTGCACCGTTTCGTTTACAAATTACGGAGGGAGAAACGAATATCCTGCGCCTTTTATTACTTCTGGTTTTTCTTCTGCCCGGTTCCCCGGCTGCAGAGGATATGAAAAACATTGGAAAATTTTCCTCGTTTTCCTCCACGCAAGAGCTGTTTGAGTCATGGGAGCCATTGACGTTTGAAAAAATCGATACCCATACCCGGTACAGTCTTGTCAAAGAGAACGGCCGAAACGTGGTGCGTGCGGAAAGCACTGCTTCCGCATCCGGCCTTATCCGGAAAGTCCGGATTGATCTGTCCGAATATCCGGTAATCGAATGGTCCTGGAAAATCACCCGGACCTATGAAAACGGTGATGTGCTGGTAAAAAGCGGGGATGACTATCCGGCCCGGATTTACATCACGTTTGCCTATGACCCGGACAGGGTCTCGTTTTTGGAAAAAGTCAAATTCAACGCCATCAAGGCGGTACACGGAGAATATCCGCCTGTTGCGGCCATCAACTACATCTGGGCGAGCAAAGCGGAAAAAGGAACCATGGTTTCCAACCCGTACACCGACCGGGTGAAAATGATCGTGGTCCGGTCCGGTAACACCATGGCCGACCGGTGGGTCAAGGAAAAACGGAATATCTTTGAAGACTACAAAACCGCCTTCAACGGACGGAACCCGCCCCCTGTTTCCGGCATCGCCGTGATGACGGACTCGGACAACACCGGGGAGTCGGGCCTTTCTTTTTACGGAGACATCCGCCTGAAAAACCCGGAAAAGTAAAGAACCCGTTTTATAATAATAGGTTTAACTGAGAAGTTTTCTAAATGTACCGTCTTTTTTCAACTATGTGAAAAAGTTTTGTCCAGGTACCAGAGACTTTGAAGTCCTTGCGATGTCCGTCAGAACACGACCGCTGATTCCTGAAGCATTGCCCGTGAACCGCCTTTGAACGCTAAAAAGGATTTGGTGTTGCCTTGCCGCCAAAATTCTGATACCACAGAGTATCTTTTAACGAACACGATTCAAATAAAAAGGACGATGCATGATGAAATTGAATCTGAAACATCTGATTGTACTGGCGGCCGCGGTTTTTGTAACCCTTAACGCTCCCGCTTTCGCGCAATCGGAAAAAGGTGCTGAAGGGACAGACGTTTCCAATGAAAAAGTCAGCTACGTTATCGGGTATGACCTTTTCACCAAAGTGAAAAACAACTATGATGACGTGAATGTGGATGCGTTTCTCAAAGGAATGCAGGATGCCGTGGAAGGAACGCCCGCCATGGAAAAGAAAGAAATGGAAAACGCCATGGCCGCCTTCAAACAAAAACTCCGCCAGAAACAGATGGAAAAAACCCAGACGGCACTGAAAGAAAACAAGGCCGCAGGCGCGGCATTCATGGAGGAAAACAAGGACAAAGAGGGCGTAAAAACTCTGGATAACGGTATCCAGTACATCGTGCTCAAGGAAGG
>CAYFVA010000401.1:0-1945 GCA_964346265.1 uncultured Desulfobacterales bacterium | reverse complement strand
CGAGTATTTCCATGGACGCTCCCCGTGATCAAAAAGACCCGGTTTCCCGATTTTTCAGACAAGCTGGATGGAGGGCCTGTGCAAGACCCTTTCATATGTGTCGGGTCGTACTGCGGTTTTCCCAGGCCACAAAGTCGTCAAGTTCTTTCTTGAAAGCCTTTGCCGTCCATGTCAGCAAAGCGGCGTCATCGAGCAGGCCGAAGGTGATAATAAAATCCGGAATCAGATCGAACGGCATTACAAAGTAAACGACTGATGCCACAATCATCAGCAGGGATTTCCAGGAGACCTGCCTGTAAGAGCCGTCTGCATAGGCCCTGATCATACGGAGAAAGGTGAAAAGCGATTCCCGGACTTCATCAAGGGGGCCTTTTCTTCCCCCTGCCTTCTCTTTGGCGTCATCGGCAAGCTTCCGGAGTTTAACCGGTGATCGGATATACTCCGTGGCCCTGTTTTGCGCCTTCAGATACGGCCGGCTCGTTCGGGTTCTCTGCGCATCAGGCGCTTCTTCTTCCGCATCGCTCATTGTGTTTTCCCCGAGGTAAAAATGATCGGCGCCGGCGCACCCTGTTGCCAGGGTCAAAGGTCCGTCATGCCCGTCATCAAACCGCTTGATTTCCTTGTTCAGGCTGTGCGGAGAATATACATCCGGCACCCTGAAGCCGAAATTCCTTTGTTATTTTCCGATACATTCTTCAGTATATCAGTTTTTTATTATTTGTTGTACCCTGAAAAGGTTTGGTGATATAAACCCGGATAAAAAAAGCGGTGGAAAGGATTGAATCCGTATGGAAACAGGAAGGAAAACCGGAAAACAAACAGCGGACAAAGCGAAAATCGCGGAACTCGAACTCAAATGGGCGTTCCGGCTTGTCAGTGATTTCAACCATATATGTCGTTCACGAAAGATTGCGCTTGAAGCCCCGGTCATCCGCATTTCAGGAGCGGAAAAGACATTCGGGTCATGGGATCCTTCCGACAGGGTTCTTTCGATCTCAAGGCGCCTGATAGAGAATTATCCGTGGGACATGGTCCTTGAAGTGCTGAAGCATGAAATGGCCCACCAGTACGTATCCGAAATTTACAGGGAAACCGGCGCCCACGGCCGCACATTCCGAAAAGCCTGCGACCGGCTCGGCGTACATCCGGCTTTTACGAATCCATCTGCTGATCCGGAAGAGGCGATCTCCATGCTTACGGAAGAGTCTTCCTCTAATGCCCGGCAAATGCTGGAAAAGGTGGAAAAACTTTTGGCCCTGGCCTGTTCCGACAACGAGAAGGAGGCGGAATCCGCCTCCAGAAAAGCTTCACAAATTCTAAAAAAGTACAACCTGAACCGGATGGCCCGGAATGGATCCTTTGACCATGAGGTTGTTTTTCGTACAATCTGCCACAAAAAAAAACGGCTTGAAAGTATCCAGAAATCGATTGCTTCGCTTTTGATCCGGCATTATTTCGTTGAAGCGGTTCTTTCGTTCACCTATGATCCGTTTGACGATACAGAATACAAAACCATCGTACTGATCGGCAGAAAGGAGAACCTCACGGTGGCCGAATATGTATACCATTTCCTGTACCGCACCGCCGCAAGCCTCTGGCAGGAATACAGAAAGTCGAACAAGGCGGGACGGAAAGATAAAAATTCATTCGATGCAGGCTTCATGAATGGCATATGGCACAATCATGCCCGAACGGTATCCGGAGGAAATCATCAAAAGACCGGCTCAGCGTCCATTCCGGTAAAGACGGAAAACAGTCTTGTCAAACAGCTGGAAAAAGAGAATCAAAAAGAGCGAAACCGTCTTTTTCCCCGTCTGGGGACGGGTACTTACGGCAGGTACAGGCCGGAATCCCGGGCGTATCAGACTGGTGTGGAAAAAGGCGGGAACACCCGGATCCGAAAAGGAATACACAGGAAAAAAAGCGGCGTTTCCGGTCTTCTGGA
>CAYFVA010000400.1:0-1949 GCA_964346265.1 uncultured Desulfobacterales bacterium | reverse complement strand
GATATGCGGATCGGGTCCGGGTATGACGTGCACCGGTTTGCAGAGGACCGGCCGCTTGTCCTGGGCGGAGAGAGGATTCCGTTTGACAGGGGCCTTGACGGTCATTCGGATGCGGACGTGCTGGTGCACTCGGTTTGCGACGCCCTGCTCGGAGGTGCAGGCCTCGGGGATATCGGGGACCATTTCCCGGATGATGACCCCCGGTATCTCGGCATATCAAGTCTGATTCTGCTGGAAAAGTGTGTCCAACTCCTGTATAAATACGGGTATGGTGTGGTCAACATGGATGTGACGGTGATGGCCCAGCAGCCGAAACTCGGCGGATACAAACGCCGGATGGCGGAAAACATTGCGGCTGCCGCCGGGATCTCCCATGACAGGGTCAATGTGAAGGCCACCACGACCGAGGGCCTCGGGTTCACCGGAAGACTGGAAGGAATCTGCGCCCATTCGGTTGTTCTGCTAACAAAAAATCCGGGATAATGCATATGAGTTTGAGAGTTTACAATACACTGGGAGGAAAAAAGGAAGAATTCCTTCCTCTTCAAAATGGAAAGGTGGGCATGTACGTGTGCGGCCCCACTGTGTACGATACCAGCCATATCGGCCATGCACGGTCCGTTGTGGTGTTTGACGTGGTGTTCAGGTGGCTGCGCAAACTCGGGTACGATGTCTGTTATGTAAGAAATTTCACGGACGTGGATGACAAGATCATCAAAAAGGCGCATGAAACCGGGGAAAACCCGGAACATATAACGGAAAAGTATATCAACGAGTTCCACAAGGAGATGGATGCGCTGAACGTCCTGCGGCCCACCATCGAACCCAGGGCCACCGATCATATCCGCCATATCATATCGTTTGTCGAAAAACTGGTGGAGAACGGAAGGGCGTATCATGTGCCTGGCGGTGATGTGTATTTCTCCATCGACTCTTTTGAAAAATACGGCATGCTGTCCGGGCGGAACCCTGATGACATGAAGGCGGGGTCCCGTGTGGCCGTGGATGACAAAAAGAGAAGTGCGCTTGATTTTACCCTGTGGAAACCGGCCAAGCCGGGGGAGCCGGCATGGGACAGTCCATGGGGGCCGGGAAGGCCCGGCTGGCATATCGAGTGTTCCGTCATGAGTCATGAATACCTGGGCGATTCCTTTGATATTCACGGGGGCGGCAAGGATCTGATATTTCCCCATCACGAGAATGAAATCACCCAGTCCGAGGCGCTTTTCGGGAAACGGTTCGTGAAATACTGGATGCACAACGGGTTTGTGGATATCAACAACGAGAAGATGTCCAAGTCGCTGGGCAACTTCACCATGATCAAGGATGTGCTGAATCTCTATCCGGCCGAGGTGATCCGGCTGTTTCTGCTGTCCAAGCATTACAGGAGCCCCATTGATTTCAATGATGAAGCCATGAGAGAGGCTGTCGTGGGTCTGGAACGGGTGTACACCTTTCTTGACCGGGCTGCTGAAGCCGGTGCCTCTTTTACGGCTGGATCACGGGAAGGGGAGTTGTGGCGGCAGTTCGAAACCGCCATGAATGACGATTTTAACACGGCAAAAGGGATTGCAGTGGTGTTTGACGCAGTCAAACAGGGCAACCGGATCCTGGATGAACAGGAAGGAAAAACTTCCGGCAAGGGTATTGAAACGCTATCCGATCTTTGCACACAGATCCGGACCATGGGGGAAGTCCTCGGGGTGTTTCTGCTGGAACCGGGGGCCTATTTTGCGGACAAAACCGATCGCGCGGTCCAATCCAAACACCTGGATACCGAAGAGATCGACCGGCTGGTCAAAGAGCGCACCGAAGCCCGGAAGAACAAGGATTTTGCCAGAGCCGACGCGATCCGGGATCAGCTTGCCGAAATGAATATCGTGCTCGAGGACGGACCGGACGGCACGGTGTGGAAGGTGGAGTAAACGTGAAAGTCGATCTGCCGTGGG
>CAYFVA010000399.1:0-1975 GCA_964346265.1 uncultured Desulfobacterales bacterium | reverse complement strand
AAAATTGGAATGTCCATCTATGATTTTCTATGGCAAAAATATGAAAACGATCCCCCACCGACGGATTCTTGAGCACGGATATCATGTCAGGAACTCGGTACTCTCAAGTTTGAAAGAAAAAGTCCGGCAAGAATCAAACCCGGACCTAAACCTGGCAAACAGAGGACGCGACATGCCCCTGGAAGAACAAGTCGTGGTTTGGCGAAACTGATTGAGTATGAACTTCCGATTGCTTTGAGAAGTGGAAGGCCGGATATGATTCTGGTCATCGAAATTCTTCCCCTGACTGCGCCCGGGTTTCCGAAGTGCGGGTCTCTTCTGCCATATTTTCACATACGGCCAGGCAATTGAACCAGGCAAAGGATTCACGGCCAAGCCCGTCGGAAGATGTCGTGGTTTTGGTGATTTCAAACCCGGCATGCCTGCAGATATCTGCCCAGGCCGAACGTGACAGGGGAGTAAACCATCGTCCCCCCGCATCGAATGAATCCTCGCGAACATCATCCCTTCGCAGGGGAACGGAAAAGAACAGGCGGCCTCCCGGAACAATCACCAGGTTCAGCCTGGAAAACACCTCTTCGATGGCGGGCCGGGTCAGGTGCATTAACGTCGCGACAGAATAAACTCCGTCAAAAGGCCCCAGGGAAGATGTCAGGTCTCCGGGCAGACAGATGCGGCAAAGTCGGCCGGAAAGGGCCTTATGGCAGTCAGCCGCCGCATCGATCATCTCCTGGACCGCATCCGACGCAGTTACATCAAACCCTCTGGACACCATAAACGCCGCATCCCTGCCTGAACCGCAGCCGAGCTCCAGAAGACGTGAACCGGATGGAAAGCTCGAAGCAAGAAGAGATTGCAGCCCGGA
The DNA here is from genome assembly GCA_964346265.1 of uncultured Desulfobacterales bacterium. Classification (GTDB taxonomy): domain Bacteria; phylum Desulfobacterota; class Desulfobacteria; order Desulfobacterales; family Desulfobacteraceae; genus JAIPEK01. Next base: position 1,110 of record CAYFVA010000399.1, on the reverse strand, counting down.
CACATCGGCTGATTCATATCTTTTGACCAGGTCTTTCCACTGAGCGGCATAATATGCGATGGTGGTATCAGCCATTATTCCCTGTTGACTTTTTCATGGCTTTCTTGAGGACAACTTTCCGGATCAGTTGTCGGCTGCCAATCAGGCATTTCGTCCGGTCAGGCGCTTAAAGCATGTAACAACGATCTGATCTGATACTATTAACACAAAACAACCAAAAAACGGAACAATACTTTTAAAAAACCGGCACGCCTCTTGTAAAAAAAATAGTTCATACGTCAGCTATCAACGCGCTACTTGGACCAAACCTGCGCTGCAGTTTGGTTTGCTCCAGATCGCTGCAATACCGTTCCTATCCGCCCTTCCGGTTATCTTCGAACATTTCCACCGGCATTCGGTGCTGAAGTTTCCAGACCATCTGTATGGGACGTTCGTTCTGGTAGCTTTGGCAGACTGCAGGGCCAAGGTAGGTGAAGGGGACCGTGCAATTATTTTGCTTTTTGTGACTGCGGGCAAAGAGTAAAATCGTATATCCGCGTTGGATATGATGGATGAGGTTTTGGCCGGTGTTGGTATTTTGTCGGGTATTGGACTGGGACTCCCAATGCAGTAAATCCCGGCTGATTGGAAAATCAGCATACATGGTGGAGGGGGAAAATTCCTTCTCGGTTTTCTGAAAAGTGATCATGATTCCGTAGGCTTTTATATCCGGCAGATGAACGATGCCGACACCTCTTTGACCGGCTGTTTCAAAAGTTGCCTGGCCCAGGGCGGCCAGAATGTCTTTGAATCCGTATTGGGCGTGAAGCTCCAAGGGGCAGGAAAAAGGCAAATCCGGGTGGATGCCGGCAACCGATGTTTCAGATTCAGCCCATGTCAGTATTTCTTGCATATCCGAAAGAGTTGCTGGGTTTCCGGAGAGTCTATCAAAGGATTCGTCCAGCGAGTTCATGTCCAGGAGGTCTCCTTTTTCTGCCCATATCCGGTAGTGAATCATAATAGCTGTATTGCCGGCAACCGATATTGCCCGGTCCACCTGCTTTGTTTTTAAAAACCCCACAATTTTCTGCAGTCGGGCGATTTCTGCAGGACCATTGGTAAATGCAAGGC
>CAYFVA010000398.1:0-1977 GCA_964346265.1 uncultured Desulfobacterales bacterium | reverse complement strand
GGCGGTTATGGCCACCCAGGGAACTGTCCTGACCAACAAGTATGCGGAAGGGTATCCAGCCAAACGGTATTACGGGGGATGCGAGGCCGTGGATATCGCAGAAACCCTGGCGGTGGAAAGGGCAAAGACCCTTTTTCAGGCCGAGTATGCCAATGTTCAGCCCCATTCCGGCTCCCAGGCCAATATGGCGGCGTATTTCGCCCTGCTCGAACCCGGGGACACCATCATGGGAATGGATCTGGCCCACGGGGGCCATCTCACCCACGGCAGCCCTGTGAATTTTTCCGGGAAACTCTTTCATTTTGTGCATTACGGTGTGGGCAAGGATACTGGATGCATTGATTACGAACAGGTGAACGAGCTTGCAAAAAAGCACCGGCCGAAGATGATCGTGGCAGGGGCAAGCGCGTATCCGCGTATCATCGATTTTGAAGCGTTCGCAGAAATTGCGGCCGGGATCAACGCCTGGTTCATGGTGGACATGGCCCATATCGCAGGACTTGTGGCGGCTCAAGTGCATCCGTCCCCGATCCCCCACGCCCACGTGGTCACCAGCACCACCCACAAAACCCTCCGGGGACCGAGGGGCGGATTGATACTGGCGGGCCGTGAGATGGAAAAAAAGATGAACAGCAATATCTTTCCCGGGATCCAGGGAGGACCGTTGATGCATGTGATCGCCGCCAAGGCCGTGGCGTTCAAAGAAGCCATGACTCCCGATTTCAGGACATATCAGGAGAGAGTGGTAAAAAATGCGGACAAACTTGCCAACGCTTTGGTGGAAAACGGAATCGACCTGGTCTCCGGCGGGACCGACAACCACATGATGCTGGCGGATTTGAGAAATCTCGATGTCACCGGAAAAGAAGCGGAAGAGGCGCTGGGCAATGCCGGGATCACGCTCAATAAAAACGCGGTTCCGTTTGACACCCAAAATCCTTCCATAACAAGCGGTGTACGGATCGGGACCCCCGCCGTCACCACCCGGGGAATGGGGGAAAACGAGATGACGGTGATTGCCGATTCCGTCAGCCGCATACTGAAAGCACCGAAGGATACCCCGCTCCAGGAGAAAGTCCGGAAGACCGTCACGGATCTTTGCCGCTCCTTCCCGATTTATGAATGACCCTTTTTGATGAATGACCCTGGGGATATACGTGACAGGCGGCATCTCAGCCATCGGGAGATTCCAACGCTCAATTTTGTCAAAACCGACGTGCCGTTCGTTTTCCGGCGGCACTTTCGGGAAGGGCTCCGCTCCCATATTTTTGAAGTCCATGACCCGGAATCCGTCACCATTGAAAAAAACGGGGTGGTGGAAAACGGCGTGCGGTTTTTTCCCCGTTCGGTCCCCTTTGCCATGCTGCGGCTGATGCGGCACCGGTTTCACTCGGCAGGCGAGGCATTATCGGAAATAGAGCGCTTTCACACCATGCGGCGGTTTCTGACCACGGAGTTGGTGGCGGATTCAGAGGAATTTGTGGTGGATTACCGTATCCACGGACATATGGAGCCGATGGTCTGCGGGTTTCAAGAGTACGTGGCAGGAGAAATTTTTGATCCATGGGCATTTGAACGCCATCCCGGAACTCTGCCGGGTCTTGCCGATCAGGTTCTCTCATTGCAGGATGCCGGAATGCCGAGAGGGAAATTTCTTGACCTGGTGGATCGCAATGCAAAGCAGTTCGTAAAAGCTTCAAAACGAATGATGGATCGCGCGGGTCTGATACCGGACCTTTCCGGGGTGGGCAATCTGATACTCACAAACGATGCCCGTTTCAAACTGGTGGACATTAACAATATCTCCCGCGTATGTTTTCACCCAAAAGTGTATATTGATGACAAGGGGTATCCTGTATGCGACAAATCCGTGGAGGTCCTGGCCATACTCGAGGAACATTTCTTTGGCATCCATAGATCCGATCTGGTCCGCAAAGACCCGGTGTACCGGTTTTTTCTGGACCCGGATCGCCTGCG
>CAYFVA010000397.1:0-1987 GCA_964346265.1 uncultured Desulfobacterales bacterium | reverse complement strand
CCGGGAGAAGGTATGGCTATAAAGGTACAGAAATTCGGGGGAACCTCCGTTGCCGATATCAAGTGCATTCAAAACGTGGCAAAACGGGTGGCAAAAGCACATGAGAACGGGGACAAACTGGTCGTGGTCCTGTCCGCCATGGCGGGCGTGACCGACAACCTGATCTCCCTTGCAAATGAAGCTTCCGACAATCCGGACAAAAGAGAGCTTGACGTGCTGCTTGCCACCGGTGAGCAGACCACCGCATCCATCCTTGCCATGATCCTGAAGTCCATGGGGTACAAGGCGCAGTCCCTGCTCGGATTCCAGGCCGGGATCCTCACGGACAACACCAGCGGAAAGGCCCGGATCATCGACATTGAAGCGGACCGGCTCAAAAAACTGATCGAGGATAACACCATCGTGGTGGTGGCAGGATTCCAGGGAAGCGCCAAAAGCGGAGACATCACCACACTGGGCAGGGGAGGTTCCGACACCACGGCCGTGGCCATTGCGTCAGCCGTCAAAGCAGATGTCTGTGAAATTTATACCGACGTGGACGGAGTGTACACCACAGACCCGAGAACATGCAATCAGGCGCGCAAAATCGACCGGATCTCCTACGAAGAAATGCTGGAAATGGCTATCCTGGGGGCAAAAGTCCTTCAGATCCGATCCGTGGAGTTCGCCAAAAAATACAACGTACCGATTCATGTCAGATCATCATTTATAGAGGAGGAAGGAACCATGGTCGTCAACGAGACCAAAGATATGGAAAGTATCATCGTATCCGGGATTACCTGCGACATGAACGAGGCGAGGATCACGTTGAAAAAAGTTCCGGACCAGCCCGGCATATCCGCCAAAATATTCACCCCCCTTGCCGAGCACAACATCATGGTGGACATGATCATCCAGAACACCCGGTCCGGCGGGGACACCGATCTTTCCTTCACCGTGACCAAGGCCGATTTTGAACGGGCCACGGAAATTTCAAGAAAGGTGGCCGAACAAATCGGCGCCACGGAAGTCATGACCGCGGAAGAGGACATCGCAAAGGTATCGGTGATCGGGCTCGGTATGAAGAGTCACTCCGGGGTGGCCGCCACCATGTTCCAGGCGCTTGCCTCTGAAAACATCAACATCCGGCTGATCAGCACGTCCGAAATCCGGATTTCGTGCATCATCAAGGCCAAATATGCGGAACTGGCCGTCAGTACGCTCCATTCCGCATTCGGGCTGGACAAAGAAAAAGAGTAAGAAGCTGCATTGACCGGACCCGGTTCATGACAGCCCGTCATCGATCTCCGCCGCGATCGCCCTGGCGGATTCAGCCGGATCCGGGGCATCCCGGACGGGTCTTCCCACCACAATCAGGTCGGCGCCGAGGGCCACCGCCTTGCCCGGAGTACAGATCCTCTTCTGGTCGTCCTCATCCCCGGTTTCACCGGCCGGCCGGATGCCCGGAGTCACGGCCATGAAATTTTTGCCAAACGCCTCCTTGATGGCCCAAACTTCATTCCCCGAGCAGACCACTCCGGCACAGGAGGCATTGTAGGCCATTTCCGCCCGTTTCATCACAAGGGTGCCTGGATCCCTGCAAAAGGTTTCGGCAAAACCGGATTCTCTGACCGTCTGTGCATCATTGTCCGTCAAAAGGGTGACGCCCAGTATGCCGACTCTTCCCCTGCCTGCTTCTGCGGCGACCTCCAGCATTCGCTTCGAAGAGGCGCAGTGCACCGTCAAAAGATCCGCTTTACATTCCGCCGCCTGCAAAACCGCGCGCCGGACGGTTTCGGAAATATCATGGAGTTTCAGATCCAGAAATATGCCTGCATCTGACAGCTGCCGGGTTTTCCGGATCACTTGAGGGCCTTCCCGGATAAAAAGTTCAAGTCCGATTTTGAACATCCCCACCCGGTCCGACAACAGCCGGACATATCTCTCCGCCTCCCGGAATGAGGGAAAATCCAGGGGAAATACAATATAATCCTTTCCGCTTTTCATT
>CAYFVA010000396.1:0-1990 GCA_964346265.1 uncultured Desulfobacterales bacterium | reverse complement strand
ATATGAAAGCTATTCAGATCCGGGATCGTTCCTATATTCCGGGGGGATAGACCCATTCGCCGGTTTTGTCCGTGCCGTATCCCCCCAATGCCCGGACGGCGGTCTTGAATTCTTCGGACCGGATGGTCTCAAGGACCGCCTGAACAGGGGCGGTCTCCATGAACCGCTCCGGGATCACCAGATCGTACTGTTCCGTGACCACGGGTATGAAATCGAGCCCCAGTGCCCTTGCGGCTGCGTTGATGCCGAGACCCGCATCCGCCCTGCCGGAGAGTACGGCTGCGGCCACTGTCATGTGGGTGTATTCCTCGTTTTCGTACCCTTTGATGCCGGCGGGCTCGATGCCCAAAGTATCGAGCCGGTAGTCGAAAAGAATCCGGGTGCCGGAGCCGGGCTGGCGGTTGATGAAAAAGAGATCTTTTCTTTTTAAATCCTCGAGCCCCTTGATTCCCCTTGGATTTCCCGCAGGCACCATCAGGCCCTGGTCCCGCATGACCAGGTTGACCAGCCTGACCTTTTCGTCCTTGAGGTATTTTTCGACATACGAAATATTGTACGAGCCGTCTTCCGGGTCCAGCAGATGGACTCCGGCCATGTGGCAGGCGCCTTTCCGGATGGCCGTGATACCGCCCATGCTGCCCACGTGGGTGGAGGAGAGGCTGACGCCGGCATCCGACCGCCGGATCAGGTCGGACAGCACATCCAGGGTGTTGTCGTGGGAGCCGGTGACCACCACGGTATTTTCAATGGAAGAGAGGGGCTTGAGAAGCTCGGCCTGCACCGGTTCGTCCCGGGAAACCCCCTCCCGGTTGGCCGGAATCCGGACGATGCCGTCCGCTTCCGTGAGGGTTGTAATGCTGCCGGCTTCCCTGGGAAGCTGGGATGCGATAAGTCTGCCGTCCACCGATCCGATTTTCACCCGCAGAAACTCCTCCTGGCCCAGCTTGGAGGGAATTTTCCTTGCCGGTATCACTTCGGCTATTCGTCTCGTTTTTTCCGGGTATTTCTGCATGGCCGCGGCCAAGGGTCCGGCGAACTGTTCAAACGCCACGATGGCGGAAACAGGATATCCCGGAATTCCGAACACGGGAAGATCGTTCACCGATCCGATGATCAGGGGCTTTCCCGGCATCATGGTCACGCCGTGCACATGAATCGTTCCCAGGGTTTCGATGACCGGCCTGGCATAATCCATGGAACCGGCGGAAGAGCCGCCGATGATGAGAATCATTTCAAAGTTTCTGTTTTCAGCAGCCTCCCGGACACCCTGGGTGATGGAATCAAGATCATCCCGGATCATGGGGTGGATCTGTGCAGTCGCCCCGTATTCCCGGCAGAGTTCTGAGAGAACTTCGGCATTGGATTGGACCACGTCCCCCGGTTCAAGGCCGTTTTTCTCCACCTGCCGCCATTGTTTCAGTTCCGATCCGGTGGGAATGATCAGAACCCGGGGCTGTTTCATGACCGTCACCCGGAATACCCCGCCTGACAGGAGGGCGCCGAGTGCGTATGCGTCAATCCGGGTGTTGCGGGGAAAGAGAAGCTCGGTGGCCACGATATCCTCTCCCATTTTCCTGACGTTCTGCCAGGGAAAAGCGGGCGCCTCGATGATCACGGTCTCGTCATCCACCGGGTTGAGGTGTTCGATCATGATCACGGCATTGGTGTCCTCCGGCATCACGTGGCCGGTGTTGATCCAGAAGGCGTCTTTCCCGATGACAAGCCGTTTGGGTCTGTCTTCGGCAGCACCGAAAGTGGCGGCTGCATCCACGGCGATTCCGTCCATGGCAGCGGCATGATAATTCGGTGAACAGACCGCTGCCACGGCGGGTTCGGCCAGGATTCTTCCGGCCGCATCCACCGTACGGATCGTTTCGGTTTCCGCGGCAAGTTCTCCAAATTGGTCAAAGAGGATCTGTTTCGCCTCTTCCATGCTTTTCATGTTCAGATAAATATTGCGGCCCATTCCGTACCTCTTGCTTTTTTATAT
>CAYFVA010000395.1:0-1999 GCA_964346265.1 uncultured Desulfobacterales bacterium | reverse complement strand
GGGTAGAGTCCGGCGATTTTGTCCCCTCCCTTTTCCCGGTTGGTTTCAAGGGTTGATCCCTCCAGGGCCGGTTCCCTGTTCACAAGGTCCACGGAAGCCTGGTCCAGCGCCACCGGGTCCGTGGACGCCGCTATGCCGATGTCTCTGACAATGGGGTATTCGTTGAACGGAACGCAGTCACATTTGGGGGATACATCTGCAATGAAGTTGACAAAAAGGCATTTCCCCTGTTTATTTTTCAGCACGCCCTCGGTATACTCGATCATTTTTTCAAAAAACGTCGGTATGGTTTGGTTCCAGCGGATAGTGACGGCCCGGGACGGGCACCGGACAATGCATTCCCCGCATCCGATGCATTTTTCCGCATTCAGATACGCCTTTTCTTCTTCAAGTTCAATGGCTTCCGCCGGGCAGTGTGCCGCGCATTCCCCGCATCCGATGCAGTTCTTCCGCTTGATTTTCGGGCTGACATTGGAGTGTTGCTCAAGCTTGCCCCTTCTTGATGCGCATCCCATGCCCAGGTTTTTCAGGGCACCGCCGAAACCGGTGAGTTCGTGTCCCTTGAAATGGGCCACGGAAACCAGGGCATCCGCCTGGACGATTTCCGTGCCGATATATACGCGGTTGCAGTTCTTTCGGTTGACCTCGACTGCGGTTTCCGTTTTGCCGCGCAATCCGTCCGCGATGATCACCGGAACCGAATCCATGCTGGAAAACGAAAACCCGTTTTCCACTGCTGTCTTGATGTGAGAGAGCGAGTCGCTTCTGGACCCCTTGTAAAGGGTGTTGGCATCAGTCAGAAACGGAAGGGCTTCTTCATTTTTAATGGTTTTCAGGATAGACGCAATATAGGGCGGCCGGATAAAAGCCGTGTTCCCCTTCTCCCCGAAATGAATTTTTACCGCACACAGATCCCCCGCTCCGACCAACTTGGGCAGGCCCGCCCGGAGGATGAGCCTTGCGGTTTTGTCCGTGAGATTCTCCCGGGATGTGGCGGAAAAGTCTGTAAAATAAACCGTGGATGGCATGTTTTTCTCCTTTTTTTGACTATATCGGTATGATTTGGTCGGGTAATGATTCCATTTTGATGGTAAATTATGATAAAGTATCAGTTTTGTGTCAACTAAAACATGAAGGAAAACAAAGGTCTTGCAATGCTATCGTTTCTCCCGTATCCGGTAAAAGGTGTGCTGGCGGTAACCGTATATTTTTTGAATACGGTCGTTCTCTGCTCCGTGGTCATTCTGGCGGCGATTTTGAAGTTTGCCGTCCCCGTATCCGGTTTCAGGTGGTTGTGTACCCGTTTGCTCACGCAGATTGCCGCTTTATGGATGAGTGTCAACTCAGCTACTACAAAGCTTTTTACAAGGATTGAATGGGATATCCGGGGCCTTGAAAATCTGGAGCGGCAACAGTGGTACCTGGTGTTGTCCAATCATCAGTCCTGGGTGGATATTCTGGTGCTGCAGCAGGTATTCAACCGGAAAATTCCCATGCTCAAATTTTTTCTCAAAAAAAATCTGGTCTGGGTGCCGTTTCTGGGTGTTGCCTGGTGGGCGCTGGAGTTTCCGTTCATGGAACGGTATTCCAGGCAGTTCATTGAGAAAAATCCCCATCTCAAGGGAAAGGATCTTGAAAAAACGCGTCGGGCGTGTGAGAAATTCAAGCAAATGCCTGTATCCGTCATGAACTTTGTCGAAGGCACCCGGTTTACACGGGAAAAAAAGAAAAACCATGACGGTGAATTCCGCAATCTACTGAAACCCAAGGCCGGGGGGACCGCTTTCGTCCTGGGAGCAATGGGGGAGGTGCTGCACAAAATCATCGATGTGACCATTGTGTATCCAAACGGTACGCCTTCGTTCTGGGAGTTTATATCCGGCAGGTGCGGAAAAGTGATTGTGGATATAGAGCTTCTGCCGATAACGGAGGAGCTTTCAGGAGATTATTTCACGGATCCGGTTTTCAAGAAAAAGTTTTGTGAAAGGCTGAACCGGCT
>CAYFVA010000394.1:0-2002 GCA_964346265.1 uncultured Desulfobacterales bacterium | reverse complement strand
CGCCCCTGATGCGTCTGAATAATGCCGTAGGCCATGCTCAGACCAAGCCCCGTGCCTTTCCCCTCCTCCTTGGTGGTAAAAAACGGGTCGAATATTTTCAGTAAAAGCTCTTCGTCGATTCCGGGCCCTGAGTCGCAGATCTCCACCAACGCCATTCCCTTCTCCTCAAGAAGCCGGGTTCTCACTTCCAGTGTGCCTTTGCCCTCCATGGCGTCGGCCCCGTTGAGGATGATGTTCATCAGTACATGATTGATCTGCTGCACATCCGCCGGGATCAGGGGCAGATTCTCGTCCAGGTGGAGTTTAAGCTGGATGTTGTGAAACAGTGCCTGGTTTTTTAAAAGGAAAACGGTCCGTTCAATGAGCTGGTTGATATTGTGCAGCTGAACTTCCCGCTTGGTTTGTCTTGCGAACTCAAGAAGTTCTTTTACAATGGATTTGCATCGTTCCGCATCCCGTTTGATTCGCTGTACATCGGTCCGGGCGTCTTCCGAAAGGTCATACTCCTCAAGCATGAGCTGGGAGAACAGCGTTATGCCGCCCAGTGGATTGTTGAGCTGGTGGGCCACACCTGCTGCCAGCTTGCCCAGCGACGACATCTTCTCGGCCTGCTGGAGCTGTGTCTGGGTTTTCTTCAGCTCGTTCTCCATTTTGATGGTTTCCGTGAGATCGTGAAAAAACCCGATGGTGGCCACCTCTTCCTCGTTTTCATATACGATGGAGGCGGTCAGGCTGATGACGACTTCGGAGCCGTCCTTGCGGATACATTTTTGCTTATAGGACCGGATGATGCCTTTTCTGCCGTATTCTTCGCTTCTCATGATCTTCATGATTTTTTTTGCATCTCCGGGCGGGTAAAAGTTCTTGATGTTCAGGCTGGAGAGAGCCTCCTCTTTGGTATATCCGGATATCTCCGAGGCAGCTTTGTTAAAGATCAGAATCTGGCCGGTTTTGTCGGCGGCGATCACCCCGTCCACGGCGCTCAGGATGAGATTGCGCAAAAAAGAATTGGATGCCAGCCGTTTTTCGCTATTGTCGTTCAGGTCGGGAAGGTGAAAATCAAGCACCACGATGGTTTTTTCCTCATCAGGTCCGGAATCCAGAGGATAGGCATACAGGCAGCTGGTTGTGCCTGTGTCGATCCGTTCGGTGTTGATAAAATTGAGCGAAGGGTTCCGGGTGTTTTTCACCGTAATCACCGGGCAGTTGGTGCAGGGCCTGTCTCGGTCGAAAAGGACTTTGTGGCATTTTCCCTTTTCAATTTTATCCCGGCTGTTTTTCTTTTTTACAGTATCGATATTCAGGGCGAGGATATCAAAATGTTCGGACACGACCATGATCTGTCGCTTAAGGCTTTCAACGGCTTTTACAAGGTATTTTTCCTGGTCTGCGGATTTTGCCATATCAATTTTATTTTCAAAGGGTTCTGGATTATTTTATTATTATTGTGTACATAAGGACTTTATCAGTTTTATATGCAACAAGAGGGTGTGTCAAGCGGTAATGCAGGGGGGTGTGAATTCGGTTAAATTTTCTAATTCCGGTTATCTGTTGAAGCATCAATATTCTTGACATTTCCCCTTGAATTTGAAAATGTGTCGCTGGTGTTGAACCAGATAACGTTTTGATTTCCTTATAACGGGAGGAACAATGATAGTTGCTGAAAGAAAACCTTTGGATGAAATCAGGGGTATGATCGAAGGATACGGAAAAGTCCTGACGGTGGGATGCGGCACCTGTGTCAGTGTGTGTCTTGCAGGCGGTTCAAAAGAAGTGGACACCCTCAACTGCGAACTCAAACTGGCCCTGGGCGACCGGGAAACACGGTTGGGCGGCCACACGGTCAAGCGGCAGTGTGATATGGAATTTCTGGCTGAACTGGACGAGATCGCGGAAAACTACGACGCTTTTGTTTCCATGGCGTGCGGGGCCGGGATCCAGTTTCTTGCGGAACGGTTTCCGGAAAAGCCGGTTTTTCCGGCAGTGAATACGGTTTCCATCA
>CAYFVA010000393.1:0-2004 GCA_964346265.1 uncultured Desulfobacterales bacterium | reverse complement strand
AATTTTGGGAGGCAATTATGATTCTGGTTTTGGAGAACGGGGTTACACAGAACGAAAAGAACAAGATCAAGAGCGTTCTGTCCAGCGACGGGTGCATTATAAGAGAGATTGCAGATGCCGGGCAGAATATTCTCGGGGTCATCGGCAAGGGCGGAAAGGACCCGGACTATTTCAAAAGCATTGACGGAATCGCCGATGTGGTGCCGGTCTCCACATCCTACAAGCTGGTGAGCCGGCAGATGCACAAATCGGACAGCCGGGTGAAGGTAAAGGACGTGATCGTGGGGGGAGACCGGATCGTGGTGGTGGCCGGGCCCTGTGCCGTGGAGAGCCGTGAACAGGCCCTTGCCGTGGCAAAAGAGGTCAGAAAGTACGGGGCGGTTCTGTTCCGGGGCGGGGCATTCAAACCGAGATCTTCTCCGTATTCGTTCCAGGGGCTGGAGGAGGAAGGACTGAGGATTCTGGCTGAAGTGAGGGAAAAAACAGGACTTGCCGTGATCACGGAAATCACCTCTCCCGCCCAGGCCGATCTCATGGTGAAATATGTGGATGCGGTCCAGGTCGGGGCCCGGAATATGCAGAATTTCGAGCTTCTCAAATGCGTGGGCCGGATCGGCAAGCCAGTGGTCCTCAAACGGGGGCTTGCCTCCACCATTGAAGAGTGGCTCATGTCGGCCGAGTACATTATGGCCGAAGGCAATGACGATGTGATCCTCTGCGAGCGGGGCATCCGCACGTTCGAACCCTACACCCGGAACACGCTGGATCTTTCCGCCATCCCGGTGCTCAAAAAATTGACCCACCTGCCGGTGATCATCGATCCCAGCCATGCCACCGGGATCCGGGAGAAGGTCAGTCCCATGGCCCGGTCCGCAGTGGCGGCAGGCGCGGACGCATTGATGATCGAGGTGCACAATGATCCGGACAAGGCATTGTCGGACGGGCCCCAGAGTCTGTACCCAGAGCAGTTCGGCAAGCTGATGCGGGACCTCTATGCCATTGCACCGGTGGTGGGAAAGCAGCTGGATTTCAGTTATCTCGACAAGGCAGAGGCGGCAAAAAATACTGGGAACGGCGGGTACGGGGTTCCGCAGAAGGCGGCCATGATCGGCGAGCTGGGCACCTTCAGCCACAAGGCCGCCATCCAGTATTTCGGAGAGACCATCAATCCGGTCTCAAAGCACTCGTTCAAAGCGGTTTTCGAGGCGGTGAGCAACAATGAAACCGAATACGGGATTGTCCCCATTGAAAATTCCCTTTCCGGCAGTATCCATGAAAACTATGATCTCTTGCTGGAATATGATCTGAAAATCGTGGGGGAAGTGACGATCCGGGTGGTTCATTCCCTGATCGCCCATCCCGGCGTGGACCGGCAGAGCATTGAAAAGGTGCTGGCGCCGCCGCCGGCCTTTCAGCAGTGCAAGGCGTATCTCGACCAGCACGGGGACCTTCGGCAGGTGCCGGTCAAGGCCACTGCCAGTGCGGTCAAGGAGGTTCTGGATTCCGGTGATAAAACCGGGGCCGCCATCGGCAGCGCCATGTCTGCGGACATTTTCGGCATGGAGGTTCTGGACGAGGGCATAGAGGACAATCCGCGGAATTTCACCCGGTTTTTCATCATCGGAAAACAGATTCTGGAGTCCGTCTCCAAGAGCAAATCCTCCATCGTGTTTTCCACGGAAAACAATCCGGGATCGCTCTTTTCCGTGATGAAAGTGTTCTCGGACAACGGGATCAACCTTGTGAAACTCGAGTCCAGGCCCATCCATGGAAAACCCTGGGAGTACATGTTCTATGCGGACCTGGAAACGGACGTCACTTCCGAAGAATTCAGCGGTATTAAGGCGGAACTGGAGGAAAAAACAGATTATATAAAAATCCTTGGTGCGTATTGACACGGGATTCATCCGTTCATATAATAATTTGTTTATACAATGATATAATGAGGTTTTTTACAATGACGGATGAATCAAAAGAGATACAATCGGAAATACCGCCGGAACA
>CAYFVA010000392.1:0-2014 GCA_964346265.1 uncultured Desulfobacterales bacterium | reverse complement strand
AAACAAAAAAACCCCTGAACGGTTTGTCTTTCCGTCCAGGGGCTGAATTTTTCTCGATCAGATGACCTTGAAAGGTCAAATATAAAGAAGGCTATTCTACTGTGACATTTGCCGCAGCAGGTCCTTTCTGACCCTCTTCGATGTCAAACGACACACGGTCTCCCTCATTCAGCGACTTGAAGCCCACTGCGTTGATTCCTGTGTGATGAACAAAAACATCTTTTCCGTTTTCCTGTTCGATAAATCCAAAACCTTTTGCGTCGTTAAACCATTTTACGATACCGTTCGCCATGCTGGCATTCTCCTGTAATAAAAAATAAAATAAATAAAGAGTTTCGTACGAGTAAGGGGTAAAGCCGTTATGAAATCGGGGAAGTACGCCTTGCGGAAGAAACCCGTGCATCAATCCTCAGATGCATAATTTGATGATTATACAGGAAACCATTATTGTGTCAACAAAAAAAACACGAAAAAATATCTTTTTCAGAAAAACCCTTTCATTTTCCAGGATTTGTCCGGAGGAAAAGGGATTTTCAGGTACCGGTTTGACACCGGCCCGATATTCAGGTAATACTTCAGACGGATCGACAACAAAAACAAACGAACAGGAGTACAAATGGCCGGAATCAACAAAGCAATCATCATCGGCAACTTGGGCAGGGACCCGGAAATCCGGTACACACAGCAGGGAACCGCAGTGGTCAATCTCGCCGTTGCCACCAGCGAACAGTGGACGGACAAAACTTCCGGGGAAAAGCAGGAGAAGACCGAATGGCACAGGATCGTCATATTCGGAAGAATGGCGGAAAACTGTGAAAGATACCTTTCCAAGGGCAGACAGGTCTACGTGGAAGGGCGTCTTCAGACCCGGAGCTATGAAAAAGAAGGCCAGACCCATTATTCAACCGAGATCGTGGCCAATACGGTCCAGTTCCTCGGCGGAAAGGGCGGCGGGGAGTCCGGCGGCTATTCAGGCGGCGACAACTCCTACGGTCCGGCCCCCGGCCCCCAGGGCGGGGGATTCTCCGGACAACCCGGCCAGGGAGGCGGCCAGGAACCGGATGACGACATTCCGTTTTAGATCTGTCGCTGACCAAAAAGCGAGCCGGTAAAAAAGCGGCATAATGAACTGTAATTATGCCGCTTTTTTGTTTACAGCAGCAAAACTTTACCATTTTTTGGAGAATCCGCCTGAAACTCATTCCGGCAAAACCGGGAGCGGGAAGTCTTCCCATGACCGGCAGAGTCTATAATCACTGTCCAGCCTCAGGCCAAACGTGTTTACAGTACCCATCAATGGGCCCTTTTCAATTGCCAGGGATCAAGACAAGGATCGGGACGGGCGGTTATTTCGTACGCCCGGGACGGTCGTCCAATTTCATTTGAGTCAGGATAACACCTGCGGCAATGATTCCCAATCCTATCAAATCCGTGGCCAGGAGGTGATCCCCGAATGCCGCCCAGGCCATCAGCATCGTTACGGGAGGACCGAAATAAAAAAGACTCGCTACTCTTGTTGCGTCAATCCTTGCGATCAAAAGCCACATTAAAGCGTATGCAGTCAAAGATACACCCAGGATCAACCATAACATAGATCCCATGAATACAACGGTCCATTCGGTCCTCAGGCCTTCAAACAGAATAGCAGGGAGGGTTGCGGCAAGGGCAGTGCCAAGGCTTTGGTAAAAAAGCCCCAGGTCCCCGGCCAAACGATACGTATGCCTTTGCACCTGCAGCCGGCGCTGGATCAAACTCGCAGCCGTAATCGCCGTCACCGAACCAAAAGGAATGAAATAAGCAAAAACTGAGCCCCCATCCGATAGGTCGGTCCGGGCCAGAACCGCGATCAGGACTCCAACCAATCCGATCAGCAAACCTGCCCAGCGGACAAGAGGCGTTCGTTCTCCGACCACCAGGCCGGATAAGGCACCTGTTGTCATCGGCTGCAGCGCAACCACCAGCGCAACAATTCCCGCGGGAACGCCGTACTGCAATGAAAACATCACACACCCCA
>CAYFVA010000391.1:0-2032 GCA_964346265.1 uncultured Desulfobacterales bacterium | reverse complement strand
TTTCCGTATTCGCGCGGATCTCGACGCATGGGAAGGAAAGAGCCGGGTGTTCAGCAGATCCTGGGATACGGTGATTCCCCGGGACCTGGTGTGAGTTTGCGGAGGATTTTAAACCAGGCACGCTTTGTCCCGGACACCCATTGTCAAAGAGAAAGACACGGATGGGTTTCCGGTATCCCCGGGAAAAATTTTACTTTTTTTTTGAATCAGAGGAGGACCACACAAGGCCGGCAGCGGCTGCTATGATCAGGGTGCCGCCGAACAGGGTGGACCAGTTTAGATTTTCCGAGAAAAGTATATATCCGTATACTGCACCGAAAAAGACTTCCAGCATGCTGATGATTCCGACTTTTGGGGATGTGATGTACGAGAGTGCCGCGTTGGTGGAGATATGGGCGCACACCGCCAGTATGCCAATGGCGCAGATCCACCATAAGCCGGTTGCGGACGCAGGTATGCCGCTTTCGGAAAAAAACAGCGGAAAGAAACAGACCACTGCTCCTGTAACGGAAATGTAAAAAATCGGTGTCAAGGCGTTGTGGTCTGCACTGATCCGTCTGATCAGCGTTAATGTCACTCCGAGTGCTGCTGAAGCGCCCAAAGCCGCAGCATGGCCGAAGGTCAGGGAAAAACCGATCCGGCTTCCGGACCAGAGAATCAGGAAGGTTCCGGAAAAAGCGAGCAAGATGCAGACCCAGTCGGAAAGGCGGATTCTGTCATCCGTCAAAAGAGGCGACACCAGGGCGGCAACCGCGGGATAGGTGTAAAACAGAATCAGAGCCTGAAAAAGCGGAATGTGGAGAAGAGCCACTGTCAGACACAGAATGCCGATTGTTCCCGTGATTCCCAGTGCGGCAAGTGTACAAGGATTTTCCCCCCGCAGCCGGATGTTTCCGATTCTGGCCGCAGCCATAAGAAATACCACGCCGAAAACACTGCGGCCGAATATCATGTGCCATACCGAAAGATGAGGTTCGGAAAACCGGATGGCCAGATTGAGAAAAGAGAAAATCACCGCGGCCAGAACTGCGAATGCCGCGCCGGTCAAAGGAGCCGAAAGCTTCGTCTTTTTATGCATTCCCGGACATTCCTGAAAGTATCACTGGCTTGACCTCTATTTTTTTGGGCAAAACGAATCCTGTAAATAATTCAGCAACACTTTCATGTCAAGGATGAAAGAGGCACATCGTCCGGATTGCAGAACCGTAAAAGCGATTGGTGGTAAATTTTGGGAAATTTTTGGATCGGGGAGAATGAATATACATAGCCATCTATGCAGTGGCCGGTGGTTTCAAACCAGGAAGAAAGTTCCCGGTTTGAAACCATGGATCGGGTTCACATATTTATCTTTTTTCGCATTCGCCGGGAATGTCGAATATTTTGCACCGGCATTTCAGAAAAAAACACGGAACTTATCAGTATTTGACTGCATCGTTGTACTCAACCCCGTAACCGAACCTGTATCCCTTGTCGGATTCATCCAGCTCTTTTGCCCAGGCCACGTTCCCGAAATATTCCTCGAATTCTTCCGGCCCGCTTCCCTGGTCTTCGTTGCGGTTCAGTCGTACAATAACATCCGTCCCTTCCTTGATCAGGCCGGTGGTTTTAATGTGCATGCCGCCCTGGCCGTAGTTGTCAATGATCCCGTAATAGTACCGATCCGGCGATCGCATCTGATAAATGGTGATCGGGGTACCGTATTCTTTTCTTTCGGACCCTCTTCTCTCTTTTGTTTCCATAATATGTACCTCCTTTACGTCATATAAAGTATAAGACCGGCATACACTATTGTCAACAGTAAATTATAGAACACAAACTAAATGGCCGGAAGGTCTACTGAAGAACTCTGTGCGCATGGGTGTAGATGTTGAACCGGTTGTTCCTTGCAAAGCAGAGGACTGTGACGCCGGCGGATTCTGCAGCCCGGAGAGCCGCATAAGTCGGAGCGGCGTTGGAAATGACCATGGAAAAACCTGACATGGAAATTTTCTGGAGGATTTCAAGGGAAATGCGGCAGCTTGCGGTTGCAATT
>CAYFVA010000390.1:0-2037 GCA_964346265.1 uncultured Desulfobacterales bacterium | reverse complement strand
GCAGTATTTGACCCGTGTATCCCCGTCTGATTCATCCGAGGTGCTTTCGGAAATGTCCTTTTCCATTTTTGTGTTGCAAAGCCCCCGGTCATAGGAGCCGTCCCTGGCAGGCAGATCGAAATCCGCATCCATTGACCGGAAAGCCGGGGCGGGTTGATCCATTGCATGTTCCGGGCAGACCTTTCTGCAGTATTCTTTGCAGTCCTCGCAGGGATCGAATTGCACAGGCCCGGTCGGTTCGAGTTCCGTGTCGAGGAAAAGCGCCCTCAGCCGGACCCTCGGCCCGAATTGAGGAGTGACAAGCATGTTCCCTTTTCCGATTGTGCCCAGACCGGCCAGGGTTGCGGCATCCTTGAGAAAAACGCCCCCTTTTTCCACATAATAGTGAAGCTTGTTGGTGGTCACGGACAGGCGCTCTTCAATTTCCGGTGCGGCTTTTTTGATGATGCCCATCAAAAGACGGTTGCCGGGTGTTCCCTTCCCGTCCCACCAGTCAAGCTCGGGACGGTCTTTCGGATGGGAAGCTGCGATCACCAGGGCTGACTTTGCCGTTTCCGGCCAGTTGAAGAGTTGATCAGCAGGCAGTGCTTCTTCTTTCTGAACGGTGCCGACCCCGCGATAATCTTCCATCCGCGGGTATATCCGGTGGGATGCCGATGTCTTCAGTGCATTTACGCTTGCGATTCCAGCAAGATCCGCCCCGTGATTCAACGCGATTTCAATGATTTGTTTTCCTGTGTCCATTTTTTCCATCCCCTTTTTGTTTGAGCTCGTATTCTTCAGCGATATTCGGCCGCGCGGTTCAGTTTTTTTCCTTGATTTCGGAAAGAAGCCCCTTTTCATCCAAAAACTGCACCACCCGTGTGGTTTCGCCGGCTCCCATGGTTCCTCCCAGGGAAACCGCCACCGAGCAGGCCTCAAAAATCTCTTCCACGGTGGCGCCGTCATCCAGGGCCTTTTCCGCCTGGAAAAGAATACATGCCCGGCAGCCGTGGACCAGTGCGCCGGTCAACGCCATCAGACGCTTGGTCTTTCCGGGCAGCGCCCCGTCCTTGTAGACTTCCATGGGAAGTTCGTCATACGCATGGCCTACATCCGGGAGGCATTTTTTAAAAAGCCCCCACATGGCGATATTCCGTTCATTGATTTTATTCTGGTTTTCCATGGGATTCCCTCCTTTTCAAAACATTTCATATGCGTTATAAGATACTATAAATGGAACAAATGTAAAAATGAAAAATACTGATAAAAACGATTCATACTCTAGATGGAAACCATGCATTTACCTGTGGAGCTTTTGGAAACCTTTGTGAAGGTGGCGGAAACAAAAAATTTTACCGCTGCAGGAAAACGGATTCACCGGTCCCAGTCCGCCGTGAGCATGCAGATGAAGCGGTTGACGGAAATCGTGGGAAGCCCGCTGTTTGATGTAAACGGAAAGCGGATTCGGTTGAGTCCCAAGGGAGAACTCTTGCTCGATCATGCCCGTAAAATCATCAAAGCACATGAAACCGCGGCCACCGCGATCACCCGGTCGGAACTGAAAGGAAAGGTCCGGTTCGGCGCAACTGAAGATTACGCCTCTTTGTTTGTCCCCGGCATTCTGGCCGGGTTTGCACGAGAGTACCCGGATATCCGGGTGGATGTGATCTGCCGGCCCAGTGTAAAGCTGTATTCCGACCTGTTGCAGGACAAGCTTGATCTGGCGCTCTGCACGGCCATAGATGCCGGCGGTGAGGCGGTTCTGGCCGAACCCGTGGTCTGGGTGACCGGCATGGATGAACAGGCGCTTGCGCAAGGGTCTGTTCCCCTGGCGGTTTACGGGCATGACTGTATTTACCGGAAATGGGCGATGGAAGCTCTGGAAAGGATCAGCCGTCCGTTTCATATCGCCTACATGAGTCCGAGTATTTCCGGCATCCTGGCGGCTGTCCGGTCCGGTCTTGCCGTGGCCCCGGTGGGCTTGAGCGTGGTACCGGAGGATGCAAGGATCGTAAACGAACAGGAAGGGTTTCCGGTTCTGCCCCAGGCTGTTAT
>CAYFVA010000389.1:0-2039 GCA_964346265.1 uncultured Desulfobacterales bacterium | reverse complement strand
CGCCAATAGGAAGAAACCGACATAATAACCCCTTTGCAGTAAGTAAAATTCAAACGTTTTTTTTAAGTATTCCCTGTTCTCTATCCGGGCACAATTTTTTTCACCACATGTTCCACGTATTCCTTTTCCTCGGATATCAGGTCGAATACCCGCATATCCACATCAGCAAGAGGCCCCGGTCCGAAGATCTTTTTCCGGGCGTATGCCGTTGCGATATGCAAAAGCCCGCATACAAAGTGCTCGCTTTCGGGCGCGGATACCGGATCATGGTGGTGCATGGCGCACTCGATCACCGGATACGGCATGTTGAACAGATCCAGGACAATCGCACCGAGCTCCTGGTGATCCAGCCCGCACTCCACTTTTTCTTCTTTGCAGATATCCCGGATTCCTTCTGAATCCATGCGTTTACGGGCTGCATGATATTCATCCGGCATTTTCGAAAGCATCACAATGGCGCCGATATCATGCAAAAGCCCGCAGCAGCTGATTTCTTCCGGGGGTTTTCTCCCTGCGAATTCCGCATAAAGGCCGTTGAACAAGGTCCCGGAGATCTCGGCCTGCTTTTTCAGCCGGGAAAGCTCCTCCCTGTCCTCTTTTGTACCGGAAAAAAGGTGAAACAGTTCCAGGGTGATGACAATATTGCGAACCGTATTCAGCCCCATGATCAGCAATGCCTCCTTGATCGAACCGATACCGCTTCCATAGAATGCCGAATTGGCCATGGCCAGAATTCCTCCCGCCAGCGCAGGATCCCGTCCGAGAAAACCGGCGAGATCCTCCATTGAACTGTTCTTTTGGATCATGGTGACCAGCCGGTTATACGTGGACGCCTGCAAGGGAATGTCCCGGATCTCCAGGGATCCGTTCCCCCAGTTTTCCCTGTACCGCTGCAGCCGTCTTGCCAGATCAAGAAAACGCCGAATATGGGCTCGTAACACTCCCATGGAGCAGGGTTTGATCAAATATGCGCCTGCAAGCCCTTCGGCCACAAGTTTGACCATGTCCTGCCGCTCCGTATATCCGCTGAACACCACCCGGACGATTCCAGGTTTCCTTTGCTTGACTTCGGAGAGGAACGCATACCCGTTGGTCCCGGTCATCCGGATATCCGTAATTACCAGATCCAGCGGCACCGAATCCACATAAGAAAGCGCCTCTTCGCCGTCGGAGGCCAGCAGCAAAAGATACGGCTCATCTCTCAGCGCCCGTTTGAATGACCTTGTCAAAGCCGGGTCCTCATCTACGATCAGCACCGTATACGTTTCAGTATTGGTCGGGTTCATGATCTTCATCCCCATTCCGTTGCAAACTTTCCCGGTTCTGATCCGCGGGCAGGCAAACCCGGAAACACGCACCGCCCGCGTCCGAACTCTCCACTGTAAGGGTCCCGCCGTGCCGGTTCACGACAATGTCGTAGGAGATATTGAGGCCCAGGCCGGTTCCTTTCCCCACCGGTTTTGTGGTAAAAAACGGATCGAAAATTTTTTCCCTCACATCTTCGGGAATCCCGGGGCCGGTGTCGGATATGGTGCAGCACACCGCTTGCCGGTCCTCCCATGTTTCAACCGTGATCCGTCCCCTCTCCTTTTCCCCGGCCTCCTTGATGGCCTGGGCCGCATTGACGATGATGTTCAGAAACACCTGGTTGATCTCGTCGGGTCTTACCATCACCGGCCGTACCCCGGAAAATTTGGTTTGAACATCCGCCACATATTTGACCTCGTTGCGGGCGACCTCCAGGGTGGTCTGAATGCTTTTTTCGATGTCCACGGCTGTAAACCGGTCAGACTGATCCACCCGGGAAAAGTCCTTCAGCGTACTTACAATGTTCGTGACCCTGGAAAGCCCTTCCAGGTTGTCCGGCACCAGCGACTCCATATCCTCCAGAATATAGTCCATGTCGTATTTTTCCCGCAGCTCTTTCACCACGTCTTTATCCAGTTCTTTCTCGTATTCATCGATCAGACCCTGGATGGACGCAAGATACCCTTCGAGGATTTCAAAATTGCTGTAAACGAAGCTGATGGGCGTGTTCA
>CAYFVA010000388.1:0-2041 GCA_964346265.1 uncultured Desulfobacterales bacterium | reverse complement strand
GGGGACTGGGCCTCCTCCACATTGAGTTCCAGGGAGGGAATCGGGAATGTCACGGCACCGGAAACCCCGGGAAACAGCAGAAAAAGAAACACCGCAAGCGGCAGGGACTTCAAGACGAGAGCAGGCATGTTGTTTCTATGCCGCATCACCGCCTCCTATCGATTGAATCTTTGATATCCTTTGGGAGGTCACCCCGACCAGAACTTGTTCTCCGTTCACATCCACCAGCACCAGCTTTTCCTTGGGGGACAGATGGTGTACTTCAAGAACACAAATCCGTTTTTCTCCGCGGTGTCCCCGTTTTGCAGAGAACCGCCTGAGACCGTACACCACCAGAAACAGTACCGCCAGTACGATGATGAGCATACCGAACATACGGCCGAATGCCATCCAGATGTCAGTCGAAGCATTCATTCGTTTCCCGCAAGGCTCTTGACCCGGTCAATGGGGGTAATGATATCGGTGAGGCGGACCCCGAATTTTTCATTGACCACCACCACCTCGCCCCTGGCAATGAGTTTCCGGTTGATATACACCTCAAGGGGCTCGCCGGCCAGCTTGTTCAGCTCCACAATGGAGCCCTGGCCCAGCTGCAGAAGATCGTTGACCAGCATTTTGGTTTTCCCGAGTTCCACGGACAGTTCCAGCGGGATATCGAGTATAAAATCAAGCTCCCGCTCCCCCTGCTCTTCGGATATCTCCTCTTTTTCCTCAGGTGCCTGGTTTTCAGCACTTTCGTTGTTCTCTTCGTCCATAGCAACTCTCTTAATTGGTAGTTATTTTTTTCTCCACCCGGAACGCCTGGAGTCCCCGATGAACCCCTGCATACCCTTTCAGTTTTTCAAGCCCGTCAACAAAACCGGTGAGCATATCTCCGGCATCATTGTCCAGGGGAATGACGTCCCCCTCTTTCATATAGATCAGCTTCTCACCGGTGACTTCGGTGGTCCCCAGCCGGATTCTCACATCCACCCGGGAGTCGAGAATCGCCTCTTTCAACAGTTTTCTCCAGGTATGATCGATTTCCTCGGCCTCGGCCTGGAACCCGGAGGAAAGCTTGTTGCGCAGAGGTTCGATCATTGAATAGGGATAGCACACCACAAGATTTCCGGCAGCCTGTTCAAGTTCCACCTCGAACCGGGTCACGATCACAAGATCCGTGGGCAGAACGATGGCTGTGAACTGGGGATTCATCTCCGACCGGATCAGCGAGGCGGTGATGGCTTCGATGGGAGACCAGGCCGCTTCCAGGTCTTTGAGACACCCGACCACCGCCTTTTTGATCATCACCTCCTCTATGGTGGTAAACTCCCTTCCTTCCACACGGGCCCGGCCCAGAGCTTCTCCCCCGCACAGGGTATCGATCAGGTTGTATACCAGCTGGCTTTCAAGGACCACAAGGCCGTGACCCCGCAGCGGCTCCATCCGGAACACGTGCAGGCTGGTGGGGACCGGAAGGCTCCGGACGAACTCGGAAAATTTGAGGGTGTCGAACGGATTAGAGCTCACATCCACGTTGGTCTGGAGCAGGCTTGACAACGTCGCCCGGACTTCCCTTGCCAGCCGCTCATTAATGACGTCGAAGGTGGGCATCCGGGCCCGGACCACCTTGTCCTGGCTTGTAAAATCATAGGTGGTAACGCCTTCGGATTCCGCCGCAACGGCTTCCGCATCCTTTTCCGCCTCGACATCTCCGGAATCCAGACCGTCCAGCAGACTGTCGACTTCATCCTGTGATAGTATTTCGCTCATAACATCATCACTGCATTAAAAAAGATGTAAAGTAAAGGTTCTGCACCACCGCCCCTGTATAAAGCGAGTTGATTTTTTCGATCAACCGGTACTTCAAATTGATTTTCCCTTCCGGGGACCGCAGCTCGAACCAGGTCATTTCACCGGCTGTCCGTTCGATCATTCGCCTTACCTCGTTTATGCTTTTGTTCAACAGATCCGAAACCCCGGAATCGGAAAGCTCCAGGGCAATATCCACATTCAGGTATCCCATGGTTTTGGAATTTTTCAAAGGAATTTTTTCAAACGG
>CAYFVA010000387.1:0-2079 GCA_964346265.1 uncultured Desulfobacterales bacterium | reverse complement strand
CCCATGTTCTATTTCCGGTCTTCGGAGTTTGTCAACGATCCCAACGTGATCGCCAACAACAATAATTTCATATCCATCAGCTCGGCACTGGAAGTGGATCTCACCGGACAGATCTGTACCGACAGCAAAGGGTATCTCTTTTACAGCGGTATCGGCGACCAGGTGGATTTTATCCGGGGCAGCTCCATGTCAAGGGGCGGGTTTTCCATTATCGTCATACCTTCCACCGCTCAGGACGGCGAGGTGTCAAGGATCGTGCCCCATCTCAGTGAAGGAGCCGGTGTGGCCACCACCCGGGGGGATATCGATCTTGTGGTCACGGAGTACGGAATTGCGGAACTCAGGCGGAAAAGCATATACCAGAGAGTGATGGAGCTTACCCAGATCGCCCATCCCAAATTCCGCAACCAGTTGATCGAGGAGGCCAAAAAACGGCGGTACATCTTCCCGGATCAGGCGCCGCCCACCAACCAGGATCTGATGTTCATCGACCGGTACAAGTATTCCCTGGATCTGAAAAACGGGCGTACCGTGGAATTCAGGCCGCTTTTGCCGTCGGATGAATTCGAATCCCGCAACTTTTACTACTCTCTCCAGGACTCGTCCATCTACTACCGGTTTTTCAACAAGCGGAAGGTGTTTTCAAGAGAGATGCTCCAGCGTCAGTGGGCGGATGTGGACTACAGGCGTAACATGACAATTATCGGGCTGATGCAGTTCGGAAAACAGAAACGAATTGTGGCCATCGGTTCCTATGCGGACGCAGGGGATGATACGGCTGAAGCCGCCTTTTTGGTCAAAGAGGAGCTGCACGGCATGGGGGTTGGCTCTTACCTTCTGGAGATACTGGAAAATATAGCAAAAGAGAACAAGTACAAGCGCTTTACCGCCAGTGTCCTGGTGGAGAACAACAAAATGAAAAAAGTTTTTAAAAAGCGGTACCCAAATGCCAAATTTGAACGTGCCGGCGGTGGAGAGCTCGAAGTGACCATGGAGTTTGACAGCTGAAAACCTTTGACCAAGGCCCCGGCCTGTGGGTGTAATGCCGGGAACCCCGCTTGATGGGGGTTTTGACTTATGACCGGAACCCTTGCAACGAATCCGGATGTGAAATTGATCCTGGCCCCTCTGCAGGGATTCACCGATCTTTCCTACCGAACCGTCTACGCCCGCCATTTTTCCAACCTTGATGAAGCGCTCGCCCCGTTTCTTTCGGCCCTGGGAAGAGAGGGACGGATCAACCCGAAACGACTTGCAGGGGTCGATCCGGCGCTGAATCGCACCATTCCGGTTGTACCCCAGATTCTCGGAAACAGTGCAGAGGACTTTCTTTTTCTGACAGCTCATCTTCAGGAAATGGGCCATACCCACGTGAACTGGAATCTGGGCTGTCCCCACTCGCGGATCGTCAAAAAGATGCGCGGATCCGGTCTTCTGCCGTATCCGGACCGGATCGGCCGCATCCTGGAGAAGGTCTTTTCCGAAACCACATGCCGGGTGTCGGTGAAGGTCCGGCTGGGTCTATATGATCAAGGGGAAATCTTCCGGCTGTTGAAGGTGTTTGAGCGGTATCCGCTGAAAGAGATCGTCCTGCATCCCAGGACCGGCAGCCAGGTATATACAGGCAAGGCGGATCTGGACGCGTTCCAGGCGGTCCGTGAATCCACCGGGCACAAGCTGGTGTACAACGGGGATATCATCTGTCTGGATACGTTTGAATCGGTTCGAAAAAGAATTCCAGGTGTCACCGACTTCATGATCGGCCGTGGCGTGCTTGCCGATCCCTTCCTGCCGGAGCGGATCAAAAAAAGATGTATGCCGCAGGGACGGGACGGCAAAGAATCGGCCCGCAAGATCCACGAATTCATGACCGATCTGTTTGAGGCGTATCTGGCCGCTCCTTCAAAAAAATACGATCCGTGGAAAATCACCTGCCGCATGAAAGGATTCTGGAGCTATCTCGAACCTTCTTTTGCCGGCGGCCGGGTTCCGTTCAGAAACATCCTCCGGGCCGATTCCCCGAAAGCCTATCAGCAGGCGGTGAGCGACTTTTTTGCAGGCAATCCCGTGTTCCGGCCG
>CAYFVA010000386.1:0-2081 GCA_964346265.1 uncultured Desulfobacterales bacterium | reverse complement strand
CGATCTTCTCGGTGATGTGGTGATTTCAGTGGAAACCGCCGAGACCGAGGCGCTTGAAGCAGGCATCCATCCGGAGGAAAGGCTTTCCCAGCTTCTGGTTCACGGGATTCTGCATCTTTCGGGATTTGACCATGAAACAAACGAAGCCGCCTTCCGTGAAATGGAGGACAAGAGCAGGGAACTTCTGCGGCTGATTGAAACCAATCCGGATCTCGACGCATTCTAAAGGAGGAACCCCCTATGGCAAAACTTGCGGTAAATGTGGACCACGTGGCCACGTTGAGACAGGCGCGGCAAATCAACTACCCCGACCCCGTAACCGCTGCGGCCGCTGCTGAAACAGCCGGGGCCGACGGCGTTGTCGTACATTTGAGAGAAGACAGGCGGCATATCACGGAACGGGATGTCCGAATTTTGAAGCAGACGGTCCAGTCCAAACTGATCCTGGAAATGGCCGCCACAAGTGAAATGCTGGGCATTGCCTCTGAGATCAAGCCGGACGTGGTCACGTTGGTACCGGAAAAGAGAGAAGAACTCACCACCGAAGGCGGGCTGGACGCGTCGGCTCATCAGAGCGTCCTTCAGGAGGCTGTCTCCTCCCTGAAAAACAGCGGTATCCAGGTGAGCATCTTTGTGGACCCGGATCTCGACCAGATCAAAGCCTGCCAGAAAGTCGGCTCCGACATGATCGAGGTGCATACAGGCGCCTTCTGTGAGGCGACTTCCAGACTGAAAAAGGAAAGAGAATTTGCCAGAATCGTGGATTCGGTAAAGTTTGCTTCCAAACTCAAGCTCGGGGTCAATGCCGGACACGGCATCTGCTACAAC
Organism: uncultured Desulfobacterales bacterium; assembly: GCA_964346265.1. GTDB lineage: Bacteria > Desulfobacterota > Desulfobacteria > Desulfobacterales > Desulfobacteraceae > JAIPEK01. The sequence goes on along the minus strand of CAYFVA010000386.1, from coordinate 1,253 downwards.
AGTATCAAGGCGTTCAAAGGACTGTCACAGATCGACGAGTTCAGCATCGGCCACAGCATAGTTTCAAGGGCCGTGATCACCGGCATGGAACAGGCGGTCCGGGACATGGCGCGGCTGATCCGGGAACTCTGAGCGGCCCCGCCCCTGGAATCGAACAGAATCGACAATCTCTCAACACTGGCAAAAAATGAAAAACAGGATACTGACCATACTCAGGCATCTCAAGTCAAGGCCCGCATTCGACCAGACCGGCATTGAAAAACACCGGGCGCTTCTGGAGAAGGGGGCCATCGCATTCGGCACGGACAAAAGTGTTCTGTTCGAATCCCTTGACATCAAAGGCATTGACTCGGCCCGGCTCATCGCACCTGACACGTCTTCCGGAAAAACCATCCTTTATCTGCACGGCGGCGGGTTCATGGCAGGCTCCATCCATTCCCACAGGGATCTTGCCGCAAGAATTGCAAAAGCGTCATGCGCTGAGCTTGTGCTCATCAACTACCGGCTTGCCCCGGAACACCCGTATCCGGCGGGGCTTGACGATGCGTTCACCGCCTGCAGGTATCTTCTCGACCAGGGCATCCCTCCGGAAAAACTCTGCATCGCAGGAGATTCGGCAGGCGGCGGGCTTGCCCTGTCCCTTCTGGTCCGGCTGAGGAGGGAACATCTTCCCATGCCCGGCTGCGCGGTATTTCTTTCCCCCTGGGTCGATCTCGAGTGCAAGGGAGAATCCATGACGGAAAACCAGGACAACGATCCCATGCTCAACCGGGATCTTCTTTTGAAAACCGTCGGGGTGTACACGGATCAGGACCCTTCAGACCCGTTGATTTCCCCTTTGAACGCCGATTTTACCGGGCTTCCGCCCATGCTCGTGCACGCCGGGGAAAACGAGGTCCTTCTGGATGACGCTGTAAGGCTTGTTGAAAAAGCCCGTCATTACGGCATCAAAGCGGAAATCGAGGTCTACAGCGGCATGTTCCACGTGTTTCAGTATTTCGCCCGGTACCTTGACAAGGCAAACGAGTCCATTCAAAAAATCGGCACGTTCATTCAAAACAACCCCTGACCGGGGGATCTGCTTTTTTTTTATAAGAAAGTCCGTGCCATCTTCCCGGCATCAGCCGATCCGGTGGTACCTTCCGCTCAGTCTCGCAAATCATCCATGATTTGCTCCGAGGCAAATGCCGGAACCGGGCACGTCCTGTGCCCGGTAACCGACCGGCATTTGAAGCCGCTTCCAGGTACCACCG
>CAYFVA010000385.1:0-2089 GCA_964346265.1 uncultured Desulfobacterales bacterium | reverse complement strand
ACCATAAAGCTCCACAGTATACCGGCTGAGATGGCGGACCCGATCACGCCGGAGACGTTGGGGGCCATGGCATGCATCAGCAGAAAGTTGGTGGGATCCTCTTTTTGCCCGACCATCTGGACCACCCGGGCTGAATCCGGAACCGCGGAAACCCCTGCCGCTCCAAGCAATGGATTGATCTTGGTTTTCAGAAACAGGTTCATGAATTTGGCGAAAATCAGACCGCAGGCAGTGGCGAGGCAGAAAGAAAATGCCCCGAGAACGAAAATGCCCACGGACTGGCTCGTCAGAAACACATCTCCCTGGGTGCTCGCCCCCACGGTCATACCCAAAAGAATGGTGGCCGTATCAATGATCGCGTTCCGGGCCGTATTAGCCAGCCGTTCGGTGACCACGGCCTCTTTGAGAAGGTTGCCGAAACAGAGTAACCCCAGAAGCGGAAGAGCGGCAGGCGCCAGAAAGCAGCAGAGCAGGAATGCAATGATGGGAAAAATCATCTTCTCTTTTTTGGAAACCTCTCTGGGCTCTTCCATGCGGATGAGCCTCTCTTTTCTGGATGTCAGAAGCTTCATGATGGGCGGCTGGATCACCGGCACCAAGGCCATGTATGAATATGCAGCCACGGCAATGGGCCCGATGAGTGTAGGAGCGAGTTTTGCGGACAGAAAGATGGCCGTGGGCCCGTCCGCTCCGCCGATGATACCGATGGAGGACGCCTCGTTGGGTGCGAATCCCAGTGCAAGGGCCCCCAGAAACGTGATAAAAATACCGGTCTGGGCCGCGGCCCCCAGGAGCATCAGAACCGGCCTTGCCAGAAGTGTGGAAAAATCGGTCATCGCCCCGATACCGAGAAACACGAGAGGGGGATAGATCCCGGAGGTGACCCCGAAGTACAGATAGTGAAGAACACTGTTGTCTTCGTATATCCCGAGCCCCAGTCCATGAAATATGGGGATGTTGCCGATGAGCATTCCGAACCCGATGGGTACGAGCAGCAGCGGTTCATAATGTTTGGAAATTCCCAGATATATGAAAATGGTCCCGATCAGAATCATCACGAGGTTCCGGTAATCGCACAGAAAAAAGCCCGTATTCTGAAAGAATTCGAAAAACAGAGTCTCCATTTATTTGTCCTTCTCTTCCTTGTCCACTGTTTGCCGGTAAACCGTCAGATCCCATGTAAAATACCCATCTGCGTCCGGTTTGATGATTCCCGACTCCAAAAGCAGGTTCAGCCGGGAGTGAGAATGTTCCAGTCCACTGATTTGTGCAAGATGCAAAAGCCTTGGAAGAGCGAAATGGTCGTCCATCGTCCTGACAAGAAGACGGAACTGTTTCGCGGCTTCCTTCTGTGTATCGGTAAAAACAGGGAGAGATTGTTTTTCTTTCTCTTTTGCCTTTTTCTTTGTTTTTGATTTCCTTTTCGGCGGATTGTCAATCAGTTCGACAATCCTGTGAAGCTGGGAAATACAAAACGACAACACCACAAGACCGGTGAAAACAATGGTAACACCGACCACGGCTATGGCCCATCCGTTATGTGCCTCAATCGCCTCAAGTCCGTACACGGTCAACCCTCCCTGTTAATAGGCGTATTCAAAGCCTGTGACCTCATATTCATGCATTTTGACAAAAGGGGCGGTCTCTTCCAGATAATTGCTCCAGGCCCGCATCAGCTCCCCGGCGTCAATGGAATCCTCCCGGATCATTTCCAGAAAGGCCTTTCGGTCTAAAGCATATACAAACCCGTCCAGTAAAGCGGTCACATCCGTCTTGTATACCCCCCGGGAGGACAGAAGCTCCAGGGCGATAAAATCTCCCGGGGTATTCAACACAAGCGCCCGTCCTTCAGCCATGGAGAGCAACACCGTCCCGGAGTCGAGAATATAAAAAAAAGAGGCCTTTTCTCCGGCTGCCGCCAGAATTTCCCCTTCCTGTATACGCCTTTTTGCGGCAATGGAAGCCAGGCGCTTTTTTCCGTCAGCCCCGATCCGGCTGAAAACCGAAGACTTCTCCAGGATGTTTTCCATCTCGTTCATGATCGATCCCTCATCCGTTACCATAAGCCCGTTATTTAATCACAAAAACC
>CAYFVA010000384.1:0-2110 GCA_964346265.1 uncultured Desulfobacterales bacterium | reverse complement strand
TGTATCCCCACCAGGGAAAATACCATTTTGACGGCCACAGAAAATGCGGGGTCTGTCTGACCCCGGAAGAGACCGAAAGCTTGGGAGATGTCTGCCAAGAATGCGGAAAAAAACTGACCCTGGGCGTGCTGAACCGGGTACAGAAGCTTGCCTCAAGACCCCGTGGGTACACCCCGGACAACCGGGCATCCTTTCAAAGCATCGTGCCCATGACGGATCTTTTGTCGGAGATATTCCAGGTGGGGCCCAGGACCAAAAAGGTCGGGTTTCATTATGACAAGCTTCTTGAGACCATCGGACCGGAGCTGTATACCCTGTTGGATCGGGATGTCCCGGATATCGATAAGGCGGGAGTCCCCATGTTCGCCGAGGCGGTTCAGAGAATGCGGGCGGGCCGGGTAAAGATTTCCCCCGGATTTGACGGAGAGTACGGCAAAGTCGAAATTTTCAGTCAAGAGGAGAGAAACGAGCTCAAAGGGGGCGGAGGCAGGCTGTTTCAGGATCCTAAAGGATCGGAAAAGAAAAAAGACGGCAAAAAGAAACAGCCGAAGCAAAAATTTTCAGCCGCACCGGTTGCGGATACCGGAGAAAAAGAGGGGGAGCGGGCCGGCTCTTTGGGGGGACATCTGAACCGCAGGCAGGAAAAGGCGGTGGCCTTTGAGGGGGCGCCTCTCATGATCCAGGCCGGACCGGGCACGGGCAAGACCCGGACCATCACGGAAAAGATCACGTTTTTGATCCGGGAAAAAGAGGTCCGGCCGGAGAAAATCCTGGCGCTGACATTCACCACCAAGGCGGCCCGGGACATGAAACAGCGCATTGAAGCCGGAATCGGTAAGGCCGGATGCGGAGTCACTGCAGCAACTTTTCACTCTTTCTGTCTGATGCTTCTGCGCGAACATGACGGGTTTGACCGAATGGTGGCGGATCAGGAGGCACAGGCCGACTACCTGGAAAAGGCCTGTTCGGATGAGCCGCTCAAGCCGGACCAGGCCGATCTGATGATCCAGAAGGCCAAGCAGCAGCTGTTTTCCGTTGAAGACGATCTTTGTTCTTTGTTCGACCCGGATCAGGCGGAAACGGTCCGGCGGATTTGGAAGCGGTATGAAGACCTTCTGGCTGCGGATGGATTTGTGGATTACGAGGACCTGATCGTACGGACGGTGACCCTTTTTAAAGAAAATCCGGATCTTTTGGCCGCGGCTAAAGAGCGCTTTTCGTATATATTCGTGGACGAGTACCAGGATATCAACCACAGCCAGTATGTTCTGGTCAAAACACTTGCAGGAACAGGAGAGCGGCTGGTGGTGATCGGGGATCCGGACCAGTCCATATACGGTTTCCGCGGTTCGGACCGAACATTTTTCAACCGGTTCGAACATGATTTTCCAAGGTGTGAAAAAATTGTGCTGAAAAAGAGCTACCGTTCTCCTCAATCCATACTGGACGCCTCTTTTCAGATGATCACAAGGCAAAAGACACAGACCGGAAGAGAACGGATCCTGTCGAACCTTTCCGCCGACCGGAAGCTGTTGATTCTTGAAACCGGCGGCCAAAAAGCTGAAGCGGTGTCAGTGGGAAAAATGATCGAGCAGATGGTGGGCGGGACGTCGTTTCTGTCCATTGATGCAGGAAAGGTCATGGATGAACCGGAAAAAGAATTTTCGTTTTCCGACTTTGCCGTCCTGTTCCGGACCAAGCGGCAGTACAGTGTATTTGAAGAGGTGTTTTCCACCGCCGGGATTCCGTTTCAGTGCGCCGGAAGAGAAAAACGGGAAAATTCGGATATCGGAGCCCGGGGACGGGAAGGAGAGGTCCTGAACCATGACCAGGACTTCTGGATCCCGGAGGCGGAAAAGGTCTCTTTTATGACCATCCACGCCGCCAAAGGGCTGGAGTTTCCGGTGGTGTTTGTGGCAGGATGCGAACAGGGGCTGATTCCCTTTTTTCCCAAAAAAGGCGAGCCTGCTGATATGGACGAGGAAAGACGGCTTTTTTACGTGGCCATGACACGGGCCGAGCATCTGCTCTGTCTGACGTATGCAAAAAAGAGGATGGTGTTCGGTAAAACCGAAGAACGTCAAAAATCCGTTTTCCTGCAGGATATCGA
>CAYFVA010000383.1:0-2118 GCA_964346265.1 uncultured Desulfobacterales bacterium | reverse complement strand
ACGGCCAGGGCTTTGACATGACGAAAACGGATCAGAAAGACACGCTGGGCCTTACCGGAATGAAAGAAAGAGCCACCCTTGCAGGCGGAGACATCCGCATCCGGTCAAAGCCCGGCCAGGGGACAAGAATTACACTGGTGATCGACCACCTGGACAGGACGGATACGGTATGATTCACATTCTTTTGGCTGACGACCACGGTATTGTGCGGGAAGGACTGAGAAAAATCATAGAGGAAAGCGGCGATATGATTGTTCAAACCGAAGTGGCCGACGGCGGACAAGCGGTGGCGAAAGCTTCCCGATCAAGACCGGACGTTGCGGTAATTGATATTTCCATGCCCGGATATGACGGACTGGAAGTAACCAACCGGCTGGTGGATATATACCCGGATCTGCCGGTGCTCATTCTGACCATGCACGATGAACAGCAATACCTGGTGAGGGCGCTGGAGGCCGGGGCAATGGGATATCTCACCAAAAGCAGCGCCCCGGAGCAGCTGGTACAGGCCATCAAAAAAGTCTATTCCGGCAAGCGGTTTTTGACCGAGGAGGGAGCCGAAGCGATTGCTTTAAAATTCGCCAGAGGAGGAGGTGACAAGAGACCCATCGATCAGTTGTCCACAAGGGAGCTGCAGGTACTGCGGGAACTTGCCATGGGGCATACCAACAAGGAAATCGCCGAGTCCTACCATATCGGGATCAAGACAGTGGACACCTACCGGCACAGGCTTTTGAAAAAGCTGAACCTGAGAAACAACGCCGATCTGTCCCGGTTCGCCATCAACCACAACCTCATTGAAGCCTGATAAATTTCTCCGCCTGAACGCCGGGACAAGTTCGCCGCCTTTTTGGCAGAATCAGGTCTGCACACGTATGATCCAACCTGAAGGTGAATATCAATTTCCTGTCTCCGGCACGTCTCCTTTCAAATAAACAGCCATGTCCTGTCGGGCACAACGAATTTTGAAAGCATAAGCTGTCAGATGTCGGGAGATTCGGTATTGGCTGTTAGACGTTAGCTAAAACCCAAGACCTAACAGCGAACTGCTTTCATATAAAACTGATTACGACGGACATGGTGAAAAATGATAACAGTGTGGACAAAACGATCGCTGCGGACGCAAGAGCGGTATCGCTGTTGAGCTGGGAGGAGAGAATATAGCTGGATGTGGCACAGGGGAGAGAGAAAAACACCATCCCGGTCTGTACATACGATGTGCTGAAACCGAAAATTTTAAGAAAAACAAACCCTGTCGCCGGCAGGACTATAAGCTTGACAGTGGAAGCCGTCAGAGCGGACCTTACGTGGGTACGGATTCCTTGAAAGTGAAATCCGCCGCCGATGGAAACCAGGGCCACCGGCAGCGCGGCATAGGAAACCAGCCGGAACGTGTTTTCCATAAAATCGGGAAAACCGTCCACAAATCCGGACACCGCCATTCCGGAAAAGCAGGCGATGATCAGCGGATTTGTGAAAAGGGATTTCAGCGTGATCCGCACCTGTTCGGCAAACGACACTCTCCGGCTGCTGAAACCGATCAGCGAGACAACGGATATCACGTTGATGAACGGGATCACGAACCCGATCAGAATACTGAAAATCCGGACGCATTCATCGGAAAGGGCTGTAATCACAAGAGCCATGCCCACATACGTGTTAAACCGGAAACAGCTCTGGAGAAACGAACCCGCCTGAAACCGGCGGATTCGGAAAACCCGGATGAGCGACAGCCCGAGAACGAACACCAGAAACACCACGGTTATGCAGACAAGGGAAAACAGCAGATCCTCCCCGGAGACCTGATCCCCGGACGAAGTTTTCCAGAACAGCATCACCGGGAAAAAGAAATAGTAGGTGAGCCTGTCCGCCCCCTGTAAAAAATCATCACCGGTAAGCTTCACAAAATAAAGAAACTTACCGGCGATGATAACCATAAAAACGGGAAGTATGCTGTTGATAACCTCCACGGGTCAGGACGCGTTTTCAGATGCTTTCGATTTCCCGGCAAACAGAACCCGGAGCTGTTCGATCCAGTATCCGCTCAAGAGGTACCCGAAAAGATAAGTGCCGATAAAAATCAATACATACGCCTTGATGATATCTCCTGTACCGCCG
>CAYFVA010000382.1:0-2121 GCA_964346265.1 uncultured Desulfobacterales bacterium | reverse complement strand
TTTTGTCCGATATCATCGAACAGGGGCAGATCGAGGGGGAGATGCGGCATGACCTGTTTGTGGGGCTTGCCAAACGGTTTGTTCTCGGAGCAGTGGAAGGGGTGATCAACACCTGGGTGGCGGCGGACGGAAAATATGACCTGGTATCCATGGCGGACCCGCTGGTCGATCTCTACCTGAACGGATTGAAGGGGTGAGTGGATGAACCGGCCAAATATTCTAAATCCGGTATATAATAAAAATGCGGCTTTGTGCTTGACGAAGCCGGGTTTCTTTACTAATAGCTTTAGAGGCGGAATCATTACTACGGAAAAATCCAGGAGGTTATACGCATGTCTTCCATAATCGGCCCAGCCAGTTATTCATTTTTCGGTTTCTTTCCCGCGGTTATTCTGTCGCTGCTTTTAGCGGCGGCGGGTATCGGGGTTTTCACCTACATCATTGCAAGGCGGATCGCGCCGCTGGTACGTGCCGCACCGGATCACAGGAAGAACCGTATAGTCTCCCGCATCAAACAGGTTCTGGTCCTCTGGCTTGCCCAGTACAAACAGCCCAGATACAGACTCGCAGGCATCATCCATATCGTGATCTTTGCCGGATTCATCATTCTTTCCATTCAGACCCTTTCCCTTGTTTTCGTGGGATTTGTGGACGATTTTGTATTCCCCGGATTCGGCGGTTTTTTCGGTTCCGTCTATACCTTTTTCAAGGATTACGCCGCCACCCTCGTACTGATTGCCTGTATCGCGGCCGGCATCAGGAGGGGCTTCTTCAAGCCCGCAAGGTATGCGGTCCCGGAAAAATACGGAAAGGATCATACCGGAGAGGCCATTTTCGTTCTGGGCATGATCGGAATGCTCATGCTGTCGGAAAGCCTTTTCGAAGCTTCAGAGGCGGCATACGAAGCCGCCCATACAGGCCATTCCGAATTTATCGCACCCCTGTCCCTTGCCTGGATATTCAAAGCTGTTCTCACCGGCGCTTCGGACAGTTTCCTGCAGGGGCTTCACATTTTCATGTATTTTGTGCATGATATCGTATTTTTTGTATTTCTCTGCTTTCTTCCCCTGGGCAAACATTTCCATGTGATCACCTCGATTTTCAACGTGTTTTTCATGCGGCTGGACAAGGGAAAAATCAAACCGGTTCAGTACGGCCTCACCCCGGAAGAACTCGACGATCTTGAGTCCATCGGCGTGAAAAAGCTCGAGGATTTTACCTGGAAACACATGCTCGATTTTTATTCGTGTGCAGACTGCGGCCGATGCTCGGACCAGTGCCCGGCCAACGCAGTGGGCCGCCCCCTTTCCCCCCGGTTCATCACCATCAAGGCAAGGGATCTGATGTTTCAAAATTATCCCCTGTCCGGAGAGATTTATAAGAGTGAGGATCTGATCGGCGGTATATATACCGAGGACGAGATCTGGTCCTGTACCACCTGCGGCGCGTGTGAAGAGGAGTGTCCGCTTGCCATCGAGTATATCGACAAAATAGTGGACCTGAGAAGGGGGATGGTGGACGAGGGTCTTGTGCCCCAGTCTCTGCAGAAACCTCTCAAGGCGCTGGAAAAGAGGGGCAACCCGTACGGCAAAATGGAGAAAAAGCGGGCCGACTGGACCAGGGAAGAGGAGTTTGCCGAATCGTGTTCCGTCAAATTGCTGGAAAACGGAGATACGGCTGAAACGCTGTATTTTGTGGACAGCATCACTTCTTATGACGAGGACATTCAGGAGATTGCGCGACGGACCTCTCTGCTTCTATCCGCGGCCGGAGTGGATTTCGGGGTCCTTGGAAAGCTGGAGAAGGATTCCGGCAACGAGGTTCTCCGTTTCGGGGAGGAGATGCTCTATCAGCAGCTTAAGGACGACAATGTGGAGGCAATAGAGGCTTGCGGCGCCAAAAAGATTGTAACGGCGGACCCCCATGCATACAATGCCATTAAAAACGATTATCCGGATCTTGTGCCGGTGGAGCACATCAGCCAGTTCCTTGCCCGGAAGGTGAAAAACGGCAACCTGATACTGGGCGGTGTTACGGATCCGAATAAAACGTATGTGTATCACGACCCCTGTTATCTGGGACGGCACAACGGCGTGTACGAGGACCCCAGGAATGTGCTCG
>CAYFVA010000381.1:0-2123 GCA_964346265.1 uncultured Desulfobacterales bacterium | reverse complement strand
GACTCCACGTTATGGAGCGTCCTGCCCTGTGGTGTTCGGACTTTCCTCCGGACATTGATCCGGCGATCGTTCTGTCCGGTCCGACCGCATCAGCCGTTATTCTTCATTCTTCATGTTCAAAGTACAGGAACCGATTGCACTGGGGGCACATGATCAGTGAATTGCCCCTCTGCACCTCAATAAAAAGCTGCGGCGGAATATTCAGAAAACATCCCATACAGACCTGATTTCGGACGGGGACCACGACAAGCCCCTTGTTAATACTGGATATTCTTTTGAACTTGTCAAAGATGTCCGGGTCGATTTCATCGCCCATCTGCCGGCTTTTCTTCCGGTACTCCTGTAAAAGCTCCCGATCATCTTCGAACCGCTTTTCAATGTCTTCCTTCTCCGCCTTGGTCTTTTCGATCAGCTGCTCATAATCTTTGCGCTTTTCCTCGAGTTCCCGCCCCTTTTCCTCTTTTTCGGAGAGATACCGAAGCAGATTGTTTTCCAGTTCCTCTTTGCGCTTGCCGGCGTCATCAATCTCCCGCTTGACGGCCTGGTACTCCTTGTTCGTCTTGACCTGCCTCAAGTGTTCGTTACTGGTCTTGATCCGCTGTTCAAGCATCTCGATTTCGGATTCACATTCGCTGCAGGTGGCCTCGATCCGGTTGTAACTTTCCTCCAGTGCACCGAGGGCGGTTTCAAATTCTTTCTGCCTTTTCAGCACCTGACTCTGCTCTTTTTCAACCTGCTGTAAAACCGATTCGAGCCTCACGATTTCGCTTTCCGCTTCCTGAAGCTTTCTAAGCGTACCGATCTGTTCCCTGGTTTTTTCCTCCATATGCGCCATACCTTTAAAAGAACCTTATAAAATAATGAATGGATCTTTTTCCTTTTTATATTTACCGATTTCAACCTCGAAACCCGCTCGATCACAAGCGGATTTCAACCTTTCGTACAAAAGGTCCACTACCACAACCTCGGATGCGAAATGTCCGACATCAATCAAAGCTCTGCCGTTTTCCTCGATCCGTCTTGCTTCATGGTATTTGATATCCCCTGTTATGTAAACATCCGCACCCGACCGCAGAAACTCATCCACGAAGGAGCCGCCGCTTCCGGTACATACCGCGGCTGTTCGAATTTCCTCTTTCCCCGGATGTCCGACCACTTTCACATAACCCACGCCAAGGGCTTGTTTGATGTTCAAGACCACTGTTTCAAGAGGGCCGGGCGACTGCAGCGGGCCGATTCTTCCAAACCCCGGCATACCGGATGGATCCTCCTGCTGATCCGGAACCGGGATAAGCGATTCGGCCTCAGCGAGTCCCGCAAGTGAGGCGAAATAATCGTTCAGTCCCTCCCGCGCCTTGTCCAGACAGGTATGAGCGGATACAATGGAAATCCGGCTCCGGCAGGCGATGGATACGGCGGAACCCGGCATGCAGTGAAACTGCACGGACTTCAAAGGAGCCATCAGCAGCGGATGGTGAGTGAGTACCATACCCGCAGACCGCTTTTCCGCCTCCTGCATGACTTCCATTGTCACATCCAGAGCGATCATTATCCGACCGGCAGGCCAGTGGGGATCTCCCGCCTGAAGTCCGCAGTTGTCCCACTCTTCCTGCAACCCGAACGGAGCCAGAGAATCCACAACCTCGATTATATCGGCTGTCCGCGGCTGCATCCGGCTCCCTCACAAAAAAAGGGCGGGTTCAACCACCCCGCCCTTGTCAGACAATTTTTACCCGATGTGTATTTTACAATCATATACGGCTTGAATTTCCCGTTGTCATCCATTATACAGTTGGCGTATCAAACCTGTTTTCAGATTCCAGATGGTGGGCCCACCTGGAATCGAACCAGGGACCGACCGGTTATGAGCCGGTGGCTCTGCCAAACTGAGCTATGGGCCCCAATGACCATCAGCAAAACTCAAATACTATATATGTAATCGACGTTTCTGTCAAGATTTAATTTTCAATAAACGTCTTGAGTTTGCGGCTCCTGGTGGGGTGTCTCAGCTTTCTCAGGGCCTTGGCCTCGATCTGCCGAATCCGCTCCCGTGTCACCGTGAAATCCTTGCCCACCTCTTCCAGGGTATGGTCGGACTTTTCCCCGATTCCGAACCGCATCCG
>CAYFVA010000380.1:0-2127 GCA_964346265.1 uncultured Desulfobacterales bacterium | reverse complement strand
AAATGAACGGCAACAAATACTTACTTTCCATACTTGTGGACAATGAACCGGGCGTCCTGTCACGGATTGCGGGCCTTTTCTCCGGCAGGGGATTCAACATCGACAGCCTGAGCGTGGCCAAAACCACCGAACCGGGCCAGTCGAGAATCACCATGGTGACCAAATGCGAGCCCTCGATCATCGAGCAGATCAAAAAACAGCTCAACAAGCTGATCAATGTCATCACGGTGAACGATCTCACGGAAAAACGGTACGTCCAGCGCCAGCTTTCCCTGGTCAAGGTCCACGCCCAGGTGGAAAAACGGGCCGAAGTTCTGAGAATCGTGGACATATTCCGGTGCCGGGTGGTGGACGTGGGGCATGAACACTACACAGTGGAAATCTCCGGGGATGATGAAAAACTTCAAGCGTTCCTCAGCCTTATCAAACCCATGGGGATCGTTGAGATCGTCAGCACCGGCACCATAGCCGTGGCAAGAGAGAATGTATAACAAACAACAATACAATATAAGGAGAGAAAACAATGACTTTATTAAATTTCGGCGGTGTGGAAGAAAATGTGGTAACCAGTGATGAATTCAGCATGGAAAAAGCAAGAGAGGTCCTCAAGGACGAAGTGGTCAGCATCATCGGGTACGGGGTCCAGGGACCGGCCCAGGCAAAGAACCTCAGGGACAACGGCATCAACGTGATCGTCGGCCAGTCACCGGACTTCAAGAGAGAATGGGACAAGGCCGTGGATGACGGATGGGTGCCTGGAGAGACCCTGTTTCCCATCGAAGAGGCCGCGAAAAAAGGCACGGTGATCCAGTATCTGGTTTCCGACGCCGGCCAGAAGGCGGTATGGCCTTCACTCAAACCCTGCCTTGACAAAGGGGATGCATTGTACTTTTCCCACGGGTTTTCCATTGTATACAAGGACCAGACCGGGGTGATCCCGCCGGAGGATGTGGACGTAATCCTTGTGGCGCCCAAAGGGTCCGGCACAAGCGTGCGGACCAACTTTCTTGCAGGAAGCGGAATCAACTCCAGCTATGCCGTATTCCAGGACGCCACCGGAAAGGCGGAGGAACGGACCCTTGCCCTGGGCATCGCCATCGGCTCCGGGTATCTGTTCCCCACCACGTTTCAAAAAGAAGTGTTCTCCGACCTTACCGGAGAGAGGGGCGTTCTCATGGGGGCCCTTGCCGGCCTGATGGAGGCCCAGTACGACACATTGCGGGAAAACGGCCATTCTCCGTCCGAAGCATTCAATGAAACCGTGGAAGAACTCACCCAGAGCCTGATCCGGCTGGTGGATGAAAACGGCATGGACTGGATGTACGCCAACTGCAGCACCACCGCCCAGAGAGGCGCCCTGGACTGGCGGCCGAAATTCAAAGAGGCGACCCTTCCGGTATTCAAGGAGCTGTACGAGTCCGTAACCTCCGGCAAGGAAACCGCCATCACCCTCGAGGCCAACAGCCGGCCGGATTACCAGGAAAAACTGACACAAGAACTCAAGGCCATCCATGAATCCGAGATGTGGAGCGCCGGAAGAACCGTGAGGAAACTCAGACCTTCCAATCGATAGGCGGATGTACCAATGACACACGCACTTTTATACGACACCACGTTAAGAGACGGGATGCAGGGGGAGAACATCTTCTTTACGCCGGAAGACAAGGTCAAGCTGGCAAAGAAAATCGATGACGCCGGCATCCACTATATCGAAGGGGGCTGGCCCGGATCGAACCCGGGAGCAAGGCGTTTTTTCGAGCTTGCACGGGATATCGATTTCACCCACGCAAAACTTGCCGCATTCGGTTCCACGCGGAACCCTTCAATAAAGGCGGAAGACGATCCCAACCTCCACGCGCTCATCCAAAGCGGGGCGGGCGTGATCACCATATTCGGCAAATCATGGGATCTGCATGTAAAAGAGGTCATGGACAACACGCTGGAAAACAATCTTTCCATGATCAAAGAGAGCGTGGCGTTTCTGCTCGAAAACGGCAGAGAAGTGATCTATGATGCGGAACACTTTTTCGACGGGTTCAAGGAAAACCCGGAGTACGCTCTTCAAACCCTCCAGGCGGCCTATGACGGCGGTGCCCGGACCCTTGTACTCTGTGACACCAACGGCGG
>CAYFVA010000379.1:0-2154 GCA_964346265.1 uncultured Desulfobacterales bacterium | reverse complement strand
AGAAAGTCTGAAAACAATTTTTTTACCCTGTCTTTGAATTCAAGTTCTTCCCACCGGTCGGGAAACGCAGTCGGACTGAACACCACTTGAAAACTTGCCTCAAATTGCCCGGTTTCTCTGTTGTATCCGTGTCCTGTCAGCTTGACAGGGGTTTTGACAGCCCCTTCATAACTGACCACCGTATCCGCATCCCTGGACGTGACGGATTTCAGACCTCTTTCCCTGAGCACACGCTTTAACGCGTCCCTCTTTGCCGAAAGAATAAGTCGGTCCACAGAGGAGGTTCCAGACGAGGAACCGGGCCCGGCAGATATTGCCCCTTTTGCCGCAATCCGTGAAAAATTTTCCGCCCGGAACTCGTTTTCCGCCGGCACCATGGTCAACTTTGAATCCACAAGTTTGTTGCCGGAAGACTTGATATCATATCGCACATAGTAATGCCGGATCTCTTCATTGGCCTGCACAGGGCAGGGCTGAACCAGAAGACAGCAAATCAGCACAAAAAAAAGTGTGCGGAAAATACAAATTTTACAAAATCCAGGCATGTTTTTTGTATTCTGACTTTTTAAAGTTAAAGTTCTTCAAATCAGGTGACGACTTTATGAATACCATAAAAGTTCTGTTTTGACCATTGATTTGACGTATTCAAACCATAGAACCACAGGAAGGAAAAGATGAAAAACACAAGCCTTTTGTTCATGACCGCAGCAGTTGCCCTGGTTTTTCTTTCAGGATGCACAGCTTCAAATTTTTCGCTTGGAGAGCCTACACCGAAAGTGATCGGGGAGACCGGCAAAAAAGAAGATCACAAAGTGGTCACATTCAATGTGATCGGGAAAGGACTGGAACCGGAAAACGCGCTTACCAGAGGGGAAGCCAAACTCCAGGCCGAACGGGCCGCAGTGGTTGACGGATACCGGATGCTGGCGGAAAAACTCAGAGGTGTGTACGTGGATGCATACATGGAAACCGGAAAAGGAACCGTGAATTATGACATGATCCGCACCCACACCCAGGCCTGGCTCAGAGGGGCGGAGGTCCTCCAGATCAGCGAAGGGGAGTACGGCATTACAAGAGCCCGCATGCGCCTCAGCGTCAATTTCACCAAAGAAGGCATGGTATGGTGGCCTGTCGGGGTCAGCCAGGGATGATTTGTAAAGGGAGAACTTTCATGAAACGCTGTAAATTACTCAGTAAGGTGTTTGTTCTGTTTTTTCTGTTTACCGCGTGTACCGCAATAACCGGTATTGTTCCCACCCGGGCGGCGGAGCCAGGAGAAATCGGAAATATGACCATCAGTGACTATAAGCCGCTGTCTGAAGCTCAACAGGCAAAAAAGCTCAAAAAAAGGATGGATACGCTGGACAAACGCATCCTCTATTTTCAGGACGAGCTTGACTGGCTTGAACTGAAAATCAAACATATCCGGGATTCCAACCGCAATGTGCCGCATGACCTTTCCCAATCCATAAAGTTCAAAAAGGAAAAGATTGCCGGCTTGACACGGATGAAACAAACATTGGCGGAAGAACTGTCTCAAATTCAACCGGCTGCATCCCAATCCGTGCAAAAAAGCCGGAGTATCCGGGAGAAATCGACACCGGAACCTGAAAAATCCAACCAAAAGAACAACAAGCATGACAAAGCAAAAACGCCTGAAATAGAGAAAAAAACAGCTCTTAAATCCGAATCCCGGAAATCCGAACCGGTCAAGGATGATCCCGAATCCAAAGCCGGCGACTGCAACCTGGACAAAGACGCACTCGTCCGGCATATCAAAAAAGAAAACCTGGAAGACTGGGTCCGGGTGGTGGAGGACGGCACCTGCCTGAAACTCGATACCACACTGCCCATCCTGTTTTCCACAGGAAGCGCACGGATTGCAGAAGAGTACAAACCCTTTTTCGAGCGATTCGCCCGTTTTCTGGACACCTACGATGTCCGGGTCCGGGTGGACGGTTATACCGACCCCGACCCCATCAACACGGAAAAATATCCCACCAACTTTGAACTCGGCGCGGCCCGTGCCGCCAACGTGGTCCACGAGATGGTCAGAAACGGATTGAAACCCTCCATATTCCACATCGGCTCCACCGCGGAGCACCGCTTTGATGCCAAAGGAAGATCCAAAAGAAAATCCATGGAGCGCAAAGC
>CAYFVA010000378.1:0-2165 GCA_964346265.1 uncultured Desulfobacterales bacterium | reverse complement strand
TCATGGTGCCGGGATGCTCCTATATTGATCAGTATGCCCATTGCCGCCATATTCATCAAAAGTGACGTTCCGCCATAGCTTAAAAAAGGAAGTGTCAGCCCTTTTGTGGGCAGCAGGCCCAAAGCCACACCGGTATTGATGATTACCTGTATCCCTAAACTCAGGGTAAGCCCGGCGGCCACAATGCGGCCGAACACGTCCGACGTTTCCCGTGCGATTGCAAGCCCCCGCGTCAGAATTATTGCGTACAGGACCAGAACGGACATCACACCCACAAGGCCGAGTTCTTCCCCGATAATGGAAAAAATGAAATCCGTGTGGGGTTCCGGTAGATAGTGGAGTTTCTGCATGCCCATGCCGATACCTTTGCCGAAGATGCCGCCGGAACCGAATGCTTTCAGGGAATGGGTGATCTGGTATCCGGTATTCGTGGGATCCTGCCAGGGATTGAGAAAAACCAGGATCCGGTCCATACGGTAATCCACCTTGAAAACCAGAAAATAGACAAGCGGTACCATCAGAGGAAGAGGGGTGATCAGGTGAAGTACCGGCACCCCTGCAACAAACATGATGCCCCAGGTGATAAGCCCCAGAACCACAACCGTACCGAAGTCCGGCTGGGCCAGAATTAAAATGGAAAACAGAAAAAACACAATCACGTGGGGCAGAAATCCCACGGAAAAATCCCTGATCATCTCCTGCTTTTTGGAGAGCGAGTAGGCAAGATAAATAATCAATGCAATTTTGGCCACTTCCGCAGGCTGGAACGTAAGACTTCCCAAGTTCAGCCACCGGGCGGCACCTCCGGCTTCCACGTTCAGGCCGGGGAAAAGAACCGCCACCAGAAGACCCAAAGAAAGAGCGAAAAGAACATAGGTCAACGGTTTCAGGAGTTTGTACGGAAAAGAGGCCAGAACAAACAGGGCTCCCAGGCTGATCAGGCAGAACAGTGCCTGCCGTTTCAAAAAGTGAAAATGATTGTTAAAAATTTCCATGCTGATTCCCGAGCTTGCGCTGTATACCATTATAATGCCCAGTCCGGCCAGAATTATAACGGGAAAGAGGATACTTTTCTCTTTGAAAATCGGATGCATATGTCCTTCAGACGGATTCATTTTCCCTTTCTTTAAGCCTTGCTACCTCGTTTGTGAAATCATCTCCCCGCTCCGCATACCCGGAATACATGTCAAAGCTGGCGCAACCGGGGGAAAGCAGTACCGTCTGTCCGGGTTCGGCGGAGTGAAACCCCTGAGCGACCGCTTGGGCCATGGACCCGGCGTACCGGATTTCCACTGTGGATTCAAACTGTCCGGCGATGGTTTCAGCAGCCTCTCCGATCAGAATCAATCGGTCCACTTTTTCCCGGACGGTGTCGGCAAGGCAGGAAAAATCCGTATCTTTTGCCCTGCCGCCCATGATCAGGGAAACGCCGCCGGAAAAGTATTCCACGGCGCATCTGACCGCATCCGGGTTGGTGGCTTTGGAGTCGTTGTAAAAACGGGTGCCTCCGACGGTGCCGGCATACTCAAACCGGTGACGCAAGGGTTGGAAGCGGTCCACCGCTTCCTGGACTGCGGCTCTGTCCGCTCCCGCAGCCATGGCTGCAATCGAAGCCGCTTCAATATTTTCCCTATTGTGTTGTCCCTTGAGGGACGTGCGGGAAAGATCCGGCATCCCTTCTGCAAACCGCAGAGTATCCCGGGGGGAAGAGGTCTGAACGCCCGGCGGCCGGCCGCCGGAGCGGAGGTTGTACAAAACCACCTGCTGTTTCATGGTTTCGGCCCGGTCTGTCGCGCCTGGTATTTGTGCATTGATTACGCCGGTATCTTTTCCTGCCTGATTTTGAAAGATCGACCATTTGGATTCAGTATAAAGATCCGGTCGGGCGTATCGGTCCAGATGGTCTTCTGATATATTCAGCAGAACTGCCACATCCGGTTTGAAACGGTCTGAGGAATCAAGCTGGAAACTGCTGATTTCCGCCACGATTACATCTGCTTTTCCGTCGTTCAGCAGGTATTCGGCCACAGGCGTACCGATATTGCCGCAAGTGAACACGGTTTTTCCCGAAGCTTTCAGCATGTCTGATATGAGTGAGGTTACGGTGGTCTTTCCGTTGGTACCGGTGACTGCCACAACCGGTTCACTGATGTATCCTTCGATCA
>CAYFVA010000377.1:0-2176 GCA_964346265.1 uncultured Desulfobacterales bacterium | reverse complement strand
AACAGCCATGATGCACGGCATCACAACCAAACTTGAAACTTGAACAAGGCTGCCTCTTGTTTCTTGTTTCCAGTCTCTTGTTTCTTGTACGAATTGGTGACAAGTAAATAATAGTTGATCAACTGCGGCATTTAATGATACATAGAAGAGTTGATTGTATGATTTATACAAATTATTATACGGATTGAACATGAACTTTAAAAAAAATCATCATATACCATCCGGGACATACAAAATCCTGCCGGCAGGGGACGAACTCATGCAGGCCCATCTCGGGACATGTGTCGGTGTTACCCTTTACGACAAACAGGCTGAAGTCGGGGGGCTTTGCCATATCCTTTTGCCGGAACCACCATCTGCAAACGGAACGGACTCTCCTGAAAAATACGCTTCCACAGGCCTGCCTCTCATGATCGACGAGCTTCTGCAGCAGGGGGCCTCCCTGGAACGGCTGGAGGCGACCGTAGCCGGAGGCGCGCTCATGATGCCGGTGACCCAGCAGGATATCAACCTTGATTTCGGAGGACGCTCAGCCGATATTGTACAGAATATTTTGAACCGCAAAGGCATACAGATTACGGGCTGGGAAACCGGCGGTTTTTTCGCCTGTACCCTGGAACTCGACATGAAAAACGGCAGAACGTTTGTGAAACCGACCTGGGACCGGGAAGCCGGCATTCAGCCCGACGCTCCCTGCGAACCGCTTATGGACCACATCCAGGATACAGTGGAAAACCTGCAGCCCATTCCCCAGATTGCGCTCAAACTGCTGCGCATGATGGACCAACCCGGTTACACCAGCTCGGATCTGGCGGAGGAACTCGGAAAAGACCAGGTTTTAAGCGCCCGTACGCTGAAAATGTGCAACTCGGTCCTGTTCACCAGACGCATAAAAATCGAAACCCTGAAAGATGCCGTTCTCGTTCTCGGAGAAAGTCTTCTGATCCGGTCCGTAATTACAGCGGCCGTGAAAGAATTTTACGAACAAACGAAAGTATCTGGTTATTCGCTCTGCAAGGGCGGCCTTTTTTACCACGCCGTCGGAACTGCGCTGACCGCAGAAAAGATTTCCAGCCTCACCGGCCGATCCGCCCCCGGAAAAGCATACACAGCCGGGCTGTTACACGATATCGGCAAAGTGGTGATCGATCAGTACCTTAACGGCCGCGACCCGCTCTTTCGAAGGTCGGCTGCAGCAGACAAGGAAGATTTTCTGGAAATTGAAAAAGAGAAGATCGGGACCACGCACTGCCACGCAGGCGCCTATCTCTCGGACAAATGGAGTTTTCCCGATTCGGTGGCCAACGCAGTCAAATACCACCACCATCCGGGGAAAACCGAACACAACAGGGAACTTGTCAGCATCGTCCATCTTGCGGATCTTTTCATGTCGCGATTCAATATGGGGATTGAAACCGAAATAATGAGAACCACCCAGACCTCGAACGCACTTAGAAACCTGATGCTTTCGTTCAATGACTTGTTCTGGCTCGTGGACGCCATACCCGCCAGAATATTTGATATTGCCGCCCTTATCGAACCGAAAGATGAAATGTAACATGGAAAAAAGGGAACAGCAGGAAATTTTAAGAAAACTGCCCGGGGTGGACCGGCTCATTGACGCGGCCGGAGAGGATCCGCGGTTTAAAGAGATCCCTTCGGTTGTCGTCAAACGCGCCGTCCGAAAGGTCATTGAAGAGACCCGCACCCGTCTGCGCCGGGGAGAGGATGCTGACGTATCACCGGAGAACCTGCTGAGCAGAGCCGCCCTTGAATCCAATGAGCGGAACCGGCACCGGCTTTTTCCGGTGATCAACGGAACCGGCGTGGTCATTCATACCAACCTGGGGCGGTCGCTTCTCTGCAGACAGGCGCTGAAAAACATCACCGAGATCTCCGCCGGGTACTCAAATCTTGAATACAATATCACCAGAGGAGCCAGGGGCACAAGATATACCGCGGTGGAGGAAATTCTGTGCGAACTGACCGGGGCGGAAGCGGCCCTTGCGGTAAACAACAACGCAGGTGCGGTTCTCCTTAGCCTCAACACCCTTGCCCGGGGCAAAGAGGTGATTGTCTCGAGAGGAGAGCTTGTGGAAATCGGCGGCTCGTTCCGGGTGCCGGATGTCATGGCCAAAAGCGGAGGGATTCTCCACGAGGTGGGCACCACCAACCG
>CAYFVA010000376.1:0-2181 GCA_964346265.1 uncultured Desulfobacterales bacterium | reverse complement strand
GACAGGGAATGACCGTTTTATATGAACAGGAGATTATGATTTGCTGAACCGGGAGAAAATTCTGTTGGTGCATCCGCTTGGATACCGGTATGAGGACGACCAGGTGGATATTTCAAGGCTGGCCAATGTCATGCCGCCGCTGGGACTTGCCGGCATCGCTGCATATCTGGACGAGCGGTCCGTGGACAATGAGATCGTGGACTGTTATGCCCGGCCGGATGCTTTCGATTGGATCCGATCTTATCTGGAAAAGGAAAAACCCGGCTTTATCGGGTTCTCCTGTACGACTTCAACGTTTCTCAACGGAGTCGAGATTGCTGCATGGGCCAGGAAGATACTTCCGGGAATCCGGACGGTGTTCGGCGGCGCCCATGTATCCGCCTTGAAAGAGGAGGTGGTGAACGGGTACGAGGCGGTGGATTACGTGGTGGTCGGTGAAGGAGAGGAAACTTTATACAAGTTGATGAAAGCCGGTGAATCCGAAATCCCCCATGTAAAGGGGATCGTGTACCGGGAGGCATCCGGAGCGGCAAAATTCACGGGTTTCCCCGAAAAGCAGCTCAAACTGGATGATCTGCCGTTTCCAGCATATGAAAAACTGGCCGGATTTCCGGAAAGGTACAAACTGCCGATTTTCAATTACCCGTCCGTTCCAAACGCAAGCTGCATTTCGAGCAGGGGCTGTCCCTATTCCTGCACCTATTGCGACCGGTCCGTGTTCCGGAAAAGCTTCCGGTTCAACAGTGCAGAATACCTTTTCAAGCATGTAACGTATCTGAAGAGGCGGTTCGGAACCCGGCACATTAACTTTTACGATGACCAGTTCACCTTTCACAGGAAAAGGGTGGTCCGGTTCTGTGAACTTATGGTCCACAACCGGGTCGGCATCACGTTTAACTGTGCCGCAAGGGCGGAGCACCTGGATGCGGATCTTCTGGAAAAAATGAAAAACGCCGGCTGCTGGATGATCAGTCTGGGGATCGAAACCGGGGATCAGAAACTTCTGGCCCGGCACCGGCAGAATGCGGACCTTGAGATGCTCAGGCGGAAGGTGCACATGATCAAAAAGGCGGGGATCCGTGTGAAAGGGCTTTTCATGATCGGGCTTCCCGGGGAGACCGAAAAGAGCATTCAAAACAGCCGCTCATATATGTTCTCCCTGCCCCTGGATGATTTCAACCTGGCCAAATTTACCCCGTTCCCCGGATCCCCGGTGTACAGGGAGATCAAGGAAAACCCGTTTCTCGGTACATTTGACGAGAACTGGGAGAAAATGGACTGCATGACATTCGCATTTGTTCCGAAGACCCTGAATAAAGAGAGGCTGGAGGAGCTCTTCACCGAATTTTACAAGTCCCATTTTCTGCGGCCCAAAGTCATGGCCGGTTATGTCTCCATGATCTGGAAATCCCCGGACTCGTGGGCAAGATTTGTCAGGGACCTGTTTTCTTTCCTGGCGTTTGCAAAGACCAATAAGAGAATCCGGTGAAGGTGGATGCTTTTGAGGATTTTATATGAGAGTTCGTGCCATGCCACGTGAATCAGCCAACCCGGTATTTTCTTTGGCTTATTTTCGGAGCCCTTCAGGGGGTGGTTTGAGGAAATTGCCGTTTCTTGTTTTTCTTTTTCTTCTTGTCCCTGCGGTGTGTACAGGCGGCGGCCTCAAGGCCCCGGCGGATGCCGGTGAAAAAGAGCCGCCCCGGTATGCCGCAGCCCTCATGCAGGGCATGTCGTATACCCCGGACAGTGACGTGCGGTTCACCATGGCATCCTTGTCCGCCCTGTTCGATTATGAGGATGTGTTTCCCCACAACGCGCCGGAAACCCTGAAGTTTAAGGTGGAACTGTCCGCAGGCGCTTCAACCGAACCGTCCGGAAAGTTCATGGGCTCGGTGAACATGTTTGCCGTCAACTATCTTCCCCCTCTTTCCCCATCCGGTATCCGGGTGTTCTGCGAAGGCGGTATCGGGGTGATTTACCAGGATTTCCGTGTCAAGGGCCAGGGGCTTCGGTACAACTTCAACCCGCAGCTCGGGGTCGGGGCAGAGTTTGAACGGCCCCGGGGGAACGACTTTTTTTCCATCCTCCGGCTTCACCATGTGTCCAACGCAGACCTTCACGAGGACAACACCGGCATCAACTCGGTGGTCCTTGTGTTCGGCAGATATTTTTAGCTGCCGG
>CAYFVA010000375.1:0-2189 GCA_964346265.1 uncultured Desulfobacterales bacterium | reverse complement strand
GACTGGCCGGTGCTGCACGGTATGCTGGAAAAAGCGCTGAAAACCATAACTCCCGGGGATATTGCCCGGCTTGAACAAAAGTGGCTCGGAGCGGAACTTGCGTCTTCTGAAACAACACTCAACCTGACGCATCAGGAAGAGACCTTCCTTGAAACCCATCCGGAGATACGGGTGGCAAACGAGCTGGACTGGCCGCCGTTCGATTTCGTGAAAAACGGGGAACCGGCCGGTTTTGCAATCGATTATGTGAAGCTGCTCGGAGAGAAAATCGGGGTAAAACTTGAGTTTGTCAACGGGTATACATGGTCTGAACTTCTTGAAAAGGGACGCAAAAAAGAAGTGGACGTGTTTCCCGGTTTATGGAAAAGCCCGGAAAGAGAGGAATACCTCTCCTTTTCCCAGTCCTATATCGAATTGATCAAGGTGCTGGTCACCCGGAAGGACCTGGCAGAGGTCAAGTCCCTGGAGGATATGAAAGACCGGCCCATCGCGTTGCCGGAAGGCTATACCCTTACCAATATCATCATGAAGGAATATCCGGATTATGAGTATATTCTGGTGGATAATCCCAAGGAGGGCCTCAAGGCGGTATCTCTGGGACGGGCAGACGGCTTTATCGGCTCTCTCGGCATTATCAATTATCTTATCACAAAGCATTTTATCGACAATGTGCAAGTTGTCTCAGAGGTGCAGCTCGACGAGGCGCTTCCGTTGTACATGGCTGTGAGAAAAGACTGGTCCGTGCTCAGCGGAATCCTGAACAAGGCAATGGACTCGGTCACCTCCCAAGAGTATGACCGGATTGTGAGCAAGTGGATCGGGAGCATCGAAACATCAGGGGATTTAACCAATCTGACAAATGAGGAAAAAGCCTACCTGGATGAAAAGAACAGTATTTCCATGTGCGTGCGGTCCGACTTTGAACCGTATGAATCTTTGGGTCCAAATGGAGAATACCAGGGGATTATTGCCGATTTTTACAATCTCATGAGCAGGAAAATCGGCTTGCCCATCGAAATGGTGAGACAGGAATCTGATGAAGATGCCATGGACTGCATTGAAAGCGGAACGTGTGATATCGTGTCCGCGGTTCAGCCGAAAGACATGGGGGCGGACGCAGTTCATTTCACTCCTCCTTATATTCAGTATCCCCTTGTCATCGCCACTGACAGCAAAGCCATCTATATCAATTCCATCGAGAATATACCGGAAAAGAAAATCGGTATCTCCAGGAACGCCTACTTTTCCGAAGAGATTCAGAAACGGTATCCGCAAATTGCGTTCGTTCCGGTGGAAAATCCGGAAAAAGGTCTTTCCATGGTGCAGAAAGGCGAGCTTTTCGGGCTTGTGGATACGGCGCCGAAAATCGGTTATTACATCCAGAACAATGAAATGGTGGATTTGAAAATTTCAGGCGAGCTTCCTTACCAGGTCGAGTTCCGGACCGGTATACGGAAGGATGACGAGATTTTATACAGTATTTTTGAAAAAGCGATCAATTCACTTACCAGTGAAGAGAAAAAATCGACTTTTCAAAACTGGATGACCATAAAGTATGAGCAGGGGTTTGATTATTCCCTGTTATGGAAAATCCTGCTCGGCATGGGGGTTATCGGATTTTTTGCCGTATACCGCCATATCTCCGTTGCCCAGTACAACAGAAAACTTTCCGGCCTGAACGAGGAGTTGACAAAAGCAAACGAAAAGCTGGAAACCATGTCGTATATCGACGGGCTGACCGGGGTTCCCAATCGACGGAAATTCGATTCGGTGCTGGAAAACGAGTGGCGTCGATGCGGCAGAAGCCGCCAGTTTTTAACGCTCATTATGCTGGATATTGACTATTTCAAACGGTTTAATGACAGATACGGCCATCTGGAAGGGGATGACTGCCTGAAACGGGTGGCGCAAAACATCAGTGATGTTCTCAGGAGGGCCGGAGATTTTGTGAGTCGGTATGGAGGAGAGGAGTTCGCAGTGATCCTTCCCGGTACCGGCGAGTCAGGCGCACGTCAGATTGCGGAAAAAATTCTGACCGGGATCCACAGCATGAAAATTGCAAACGAGGATTCCGATGTATCCCCGTATCTCACCGTGAGCCTGGGTGTGGTAACGGCTGTCCCGGGGCAGGGGATTTTAAGCAAGAACTTTGTTGACACGGCGGACCAGCTTTTGTACAAGGCCAAAGA
>CAYFVA010000374.1:0-2192 GCA_964346265.1 uncultured Desulfobacterales bacterium | reverse complement strand
TTCGATTCCCATGCACTTCCGCCAAACCAAAAACAAATGCCGATAAAGAATCTTTCATGAACGAACTGACCCCATCTGTCGGGGATGTTCCGTCCTGGCTGCCTGCATGGCTGGAAAGCACCTGGAGCCTGCTTGGCACATATCCGTTTCTCCTGGCCCTGGTTATTGTGGTGGTGGGCCTGTCTCTGGCCTTTCTGGTGTCACGCTTTATTCTGTACCTGGGGCTTCGGATTGCGAACCGGGCAAATGCGGAGCTGATGGGAAAGCTGATCCGGGTGGGCGCCCGGGTGGCCGGACTTATGGTGGGCTATATCAGCCTGGTGACCGCCCTGCACACCCTTGCACTGAGTGAATTTTCCATAAGCATAATCATCCGGGTGCTGATGAGTTTGCTTATCCTGCAGTTGATGCGGGCAGCTCTCCAGGCCAGCCGCATTGCCCTGGAAATGTTCGGCAAAATCCGCGACCGCTTTTCCATCGTTGAAGAACGGACACTTCCCCTTTTCGACCTGATGATGACGGTCGTCATCATTGCTATTGGCTCATATGCGCTTTTGCAGGTTTGGCACATTGATGCCACCGCATGGCTGGCTTCGGCCGGGGTCATCGGCATTGCCGTGGGCTTTGCGGCCCGGGACACCCTGGCCAATCTGTTTGCCGGTTTTTTTATTATTGCAGACGCACCTTACAAGCTTGGCGACTATGTCGTACTGGATTCGGCGGAACGCGGGGAGATAACCAAGGTGGGCATTCGTTCCACCCGCCTGCTGACCCGGGATGATGTGGAGGTTATCATTCCCAATTCCGTGATGGCCAACTCCAAAATCGTCAACGAGTCCGGCGGGCGGTGGATCAAATACCGCATCCGGATCAAGGTCGGCGTGTCCTATGGCTCGGATGTGCACCAGGTAGTGGAGCTGCTTGAAAGCGTAGCCAAATCCCACAGCCTTGTCTGCCGGCAGCCTGCGGCACGGGTACGCATGCGGGGATTCGGGGATTCGAGT
Organism: uncultured Desulfobacterales bacterium; assembly: GCA_964346265.1. Taxonomy (GTDB): domain Bacteria; phylum Desulfobacterota; class Desulfobacteria; order Desulfobacterales; family Desulfobacteraceae; genus JAIPEK01. Next base: position 1,188 of record CAYFVA010000374.1, on the reverse strand, counting down.
TTGGATTTTGAACTGCTCTGCTGGATTGAGAGGCCTGAACAGCGGGGCCTTGTGGCTCATGAACTCTACATGGCTGTTTACGATGCATTGGCGGAAAACCACATAGAAATTCCGTTTCCCCAGCGGGATCTGTGGATCAGAAAGGAGTAAGACCTTCTTTCAGGCAGCCAGCAGCCGGTAACTTCCATCAGGTGCTTCTGTTACAGACAGTTTTTCGCCTTATTTACGTTTGAGTGAGGAGCGAAGGATACAAATACCGGAGTCTATCTCGGTATGATGCAAGCCCCTTTTCTGGACTCTTTGAGGTAGCTTTGATATCTACCGCTTTCTTTCAGCTTCTTGAGACCCTTGTTGAATCTCTTGACAAGCTTCTTGTTTTTATCAAACTTTTTCGAAAAAATAAGTGCGTAGTCGGAAATGCGGATGGGATTCGGATGATAGGTGATATGCCGAATCTTTTTTTCCGGGAAATTTTTGTGCAAAAGATAGAATCCCGCCTCCCGGTTTACCGGGAAGATCTGGATACCCCCGTTCACCAGAAGCTTCAGTGCCTCTTTTTCGCTGGGAAGCCGGTAAATGTTGATTTTTCCCGTTCTATCCGCACTTGCTATGTCAGGACCGTACACATTCCCCAGGACCCCGCCGATCCGGTACTCTTTCAAATCTTCCACGCTCTGCCAGTCAAAATCGGTTTTCCTGGAATGGAAAAAGACCAGCGGTCCTTCCACCAGGGTATCAGACACATAAAAATCCCTTTTTATGGAAGGCATTTTTGCCCAGAAACTGCACGCATCCCATGCACCAATTTTGGCAAGATTTTTGCTGCGTTTCCACGGAAAGAACTTGAACTTTGCCTCCATGCCCGCCAAATTGAACGCCTCTCTTACAATCCGGGTGACAAGGCCCTGGTGTTTAAGGTCCTTGGACACGTAAGGAGGAAACTCACCGGTTGCAATCCGGACAGTCTGTCCTGCAAAAGCGCCTGAAGAAAAAAGCAGGAATACTGCAACTGCAATCCAAAGCCAAATCGGGAAACTGTTTTTTCGAATCATGCCCCTCCACTATCGCATCTGTTTTCAAACGTTTGACCGCATCCCCATCCCCCTGTTACAGGAACAGGAAAAAATCAGCAAAAATTTTTATTATGCCCCGCCTGTTTGTAATTTTCAATGTAATTTTTCCGGGCAA
>CAYFVA010000373.1:0-2196 GCA_964346265.1 uncultured Desulfobacterales bacterium | reverse complement strand
GAAAGCAGTTGGGTGTCAGGTGTTAAAGTATAAGGAGGCAGCGAACCGCTAACGGCTAATACCCAAAACCTAATACCTGATTCTGTTGCGGCCTCTCAGGCCGTGAAAGTTCCGGTGCGGGGCGGACCGCCCCGCATGTTCAGCTTGCTCATGAAAAGCCCGATGAAGCGGAGGGGCTGCAGGAGGAAGCAGCGGTATTTGAAGAGACAACAGCCGCGCTCATCTGCCGCTCGGGGCCGGCCGCTCCGCAGGAGGGGCATTGGAGGTCTTCCTCCTTTTCCCGGCCAAGCACCAGCGTTTCAAAAAAATGGCCGCATTCTTTGCATCTGTATTCATAAATCGGCATCTTTTTTCACCTCTTTTACCTTTTGGTACACATATTGCTTACTTTATAGTGAAACGGGTCATAAAGACCTGCGACAAACACCTCACTTTATGTTCTGAATGGCTCCCGGACGCAGACACCGGGGGCCATTCGTCTTTCAGGCATCTATCATTCCAACATAATCAGTCAGCCAAACTTGTAAACCGAAATTTACAAAATGGTTGACAACTTTTCCTACTGGTTGTTGTTCTCGGCAAAGTTTCTGATCATCAGCTCCCCCAGTTCGGTGGCTCTTTTGGAGGCGGCTTCCACCGCATTGATCATGGTGGGCCTCAATCCCCCCTGTTCCAGAGTATGGACCCCAACAATGGCTGTGCCGCCCGGTGATGCCACCCGGTCCTTAAGCTGCCCGGGATGTTCTCCCGACTCCAGAAGGAGTTTCGCCGCTCCAAGCACCGTCTGGATGGAAAGCAGGAGGGAGTCTTCCCTGGACATGCCGAGCTTTACACCGGCATCGGACATGGATTCGATCACAAGAGCGATATACGCCGGGCCGCTCCCGCTCATACCGGTAAAGGCATCCATGAGCACGTTTTCTTCGATAAATATGCTTTTGCCCACGGAATCGAATATGGCCATGGCCCGGTCCACGTCTCCCTCCTGCACATGCCTGCCCGCTGCCACCGCAGAAGCCCCCTCTTTTACAAAAGCGCAGATATTGGGCATCACCCGTATCAGACGCAGCTCTTTGTTCAGACAGGACTCGATGGCGGCCAGGGGCACCCCGGCGGCAATGGAAATCACAAGCTTCGACATGTCCAGAAGATCGGCCGTCTCCTTGAGCACCCGGCCGAGAAGCTGCGGTTTGACCGCGTAAACAATGATCTCGGACTGTTCCGCAACCTGACGGTTGTCTGTTGTGGTGGAAACACCGTACAGGTCCTGGAACTTTTTGAGCTTATCGGCTCTCACGTCCGAGCAGATAATGTTTTCACCCAGCGCCGCTTTGGAACTGACAAGCCCGCTGACAATGGCCTCGGCCATGTTACCGCTGCCGATAAACCCGATTTTTCTGCCGGTCAACATACTGATTTTACTCCTTCTTTTAAAATTTTTCTTTTCAGATCCCAAATTTTTTATTGTAATCCCAACCGGATATCCGATGCAAGCATTTTTAAATTCTTGCTTTTTGCACCCACAAATACTATTTTTATATACTTTCAAATCAGTGGACGGAAAACAACGGATATCGGAGAGAGAATGGAAATTTACCAGGGAATTATACTCGGCATTTTACAGGGTCTGACGGAATTTCTTCCGGTGAGCAGCTCGGGCCATCTGGTGCTGGGCCAGAACTTTTTCGGAATCACCGAACCCGCACTTGCATTCGATATCAGTGTGCACATGGGCACGTTCGCAGCCACTGTCGTGGTATTTCGAAAAGAGATTCTCTCCATTCTCAAAAGCCTGCGGGACTTCGCATCAAATCTGTTTTGCGGTAAAACAGATTCAGGAACCGGTTCCGGCGGCAGGATCGGAAAAAACGACCCGAATATAAAAACAGCACTTCTCATCATCACGGGATCGATCCCCACCGCATGTATCGGCTATTTCCTGAAACAGTACGAACATATGATTTTTGCGTCCGTCCCCCTTGCCGGAACGATGCTTCTTGTCACCGGCACGTTTTTATGGCTGACCCGATCCCTGGATCAGGGCGGCACCACAGTGGAAGGATTCAGACACAAAACCGCATTTCTGGTCGGTATATGCCAGGGGCTTGCTGTAATTCCGGGGATTTCAAGGTCCGGGGCCACCATATCCATGGCTGTCTTTGCCGGAATCGAGCGGAAAACCGCGGCCCGGTTTTC
>CAYFVA010000372.1:0-2216 GCA_964346265.1 uncultured Desulfobacterales bacterium | reverse complement strand
AGCAGAAGCCCGATGGTAATCAAAAACAACAGGATTCCTGCTGCCGCATGGAGGATGTTCTCCGGTCTCTGTCCATTATATCCGAGCAGCCATGCTGCGGCAATACCGGAAACAAGGCCGCCGCCATGTCCCCAGTTGTTGATGTTCGGAACCAGAAGTCCCAATACACCGATGCCGATCACCCACCCCATGGTCTGCCGGTACACCGCGTCCCCGAAGAATCCGCCCCTGGATTTGCCGAAATAGAGAGTAGCCCCGATCAGGCCGCAGATGGCCCCGGACGCGCCGATGGTAAGTTTGACCCCGGCAAGGCAGGATATGACAAATCCGACTGAGCCGGTTACAAAATAGATGATGAACATTTTGTTTGTGCCGTATACTTTGGCCACAAACGGGGCGATCTGACTGAGCGCCATCATGTTGAACAGAATGTGCAGAAGGCTTCCGTGGAGCCAGTTCGCAGCGATCACGGACCACCATTGCTGAAAATGGCCCACCGGCACCGTGCCGGAAGCTCCCAGATATATCAGGCTTTTCGAAGACGGGGCGAGGGTGTTCAAGGGGCTGAGGGAAAAGTTGGTTTCCGTACCGCTGAACAGAAGACTTGTCAGAAAATACAGCACATTCACCGAGATGATGAATCGGATAATAAACGCGGGGTCGCTAAAAATCTTATGTACGGAAACCGGTTTCATGATGAAAGATTTTATAAGGATTTTGCCGGACAATGTCAATCGATTTATGGCAAAACAAGCGGATCAGGAAATGATATGCAGTTTGAGATCTTCAGCGGCTTTCCGGGCCCGTCGGAACTCCTCTGCAGTGACGCCCCTGGAGGCGGATTCAATGGAACGGGCTTTGCCGCAGGGCCGGTACTGGGACATGACATTGACATGGGTACGGGGGGAAATTTCATCTGCCAGGAAGGTCATGACATCTTCGGTGTCTGACAGGTCTTCCGGCATGACAAGGTGCCGGACCAGAAGACCGGACACTGCAATACCGTTTTCGTCCAGTGTGAGATCGCCTGTCTGCCGGTGCATTTCCCTGATTGCGTTTGTTGCGGTTTCCGGGTAGTCGGGTGCACTGCAAAGAAGCTCTGCTGTTTTGGTGGAAAAAAATTTGAAATCCGGCATGTAGATGTCGATTACGCCGTCGAGAAGTTTCAGGGTTTCCACACTGTCGTATCCGCTGGAATTGTACACAAGGGGAATGGAAAGGCCGCTCTTTGCTGCGGTTTCAATCGCCTCCAAAAGCTGGGGCACGACATGGGTGGGCGTTACAAAGTTGATGTTATGGCAGCCGAGCTGTTCCAGGTGGATCATCACAGAGGCGATCCGATCCGCTTCGGTTTCCTCTCCCTCCCCGTCGTGACTGATCTCATGGTTCTGGCAAAAACAGCACAGCAGATTGCAGAAGGACAGAAAAATGGTGCCGGAGCCGCTTCTTCCCACAAGCGGAGGCTCTTCTCCGAAATGGGGACCGAAGCTTGCCACGACAGCCCTGGATCCGGTGGAGCAGACCCCGGTTTCTTCCTCAAGCCGGTTGATCCGGCACTGCCTGGGGCACAGCGTACAATTTTCCAGTATTTGCTTTGCTTTCCGGATCCGGTCAGGGAAAACCCCATTGTCAAGGGCTGTTTTATATTTCGGGATCAATGGCATCCTCCCTTTCAGCAGGTCAGGTGAAACCCGGCAGCGAATTTTTGTTTTTCCTGCAAAAGCCGATTGACCGTATCCACGGCTTTCCGGGTATTCTGTTCAATCAGCTCGATTCCTTTTTGATTCAGGTGCTTTTTTAAAGCGGAGGATGCTTTCATCATTCCAGGCTTGCCTTTGCCGAGAACCAGTACATCAATATCATCGGTCACAATGGATTGTACATCATCGACATCCACCGTATGTCCGCTCTTTCGCCACCATTCGGGAAGCACCTCTCCTTCGGGGGTAATCCGGATATCATTTTTGTATTCGGTCCCGTTGACCGTAATTCGTCCGAAATTATAATTACTGATCATTGCAGACCTCCTTTTGATTTGTATCTTTTTCGGGTCTGTTGTGAAAGTCCAGAGGATCATACCCTCTTATACTCTTGATAGTAACGATATTGTCGGTTATAGTCAATCCGGATTCATACGGAAACAGGAGGCTTACGGATGGGATTTTTCAAAGGCATTCAATACGCGGTAAAGGGACTTGCAATGGGGATGACCACTC
>CAYFVA010000371.1:0-2217 GCA_964346265.1 uncultured Desulfobacterales bacterium | reverse complement strand
GCTGGGGGTCGGCTGGTATCCTGATCTCACGGTTCAGTTTCCGGTACAGCAATTCGACCATGCAGGGATTTTTGGCCACCCCGCCCGTGAAAACAATGGGGCCGTCCGAAGAAACCCGGTTGATCATACCTGCGGCCCGGCGGATCACACTGGTGTGCAGCCCACGGGCAATCTCCCGGCGGTCTTCCCCTTTGGCGATAAGGGACGTGACCTCGGATTCGGCAAACACCGTGCACATGCTGGAGATCAACAGGTCTTTTTCAGCAGTCAGTGCCTTTGTACCGAACTCTTCAAGATCGAATCCCAGGGTGGCGGCCATGATTTCCAAAAATTTGCCGGTCCCGGCGGCACACCGGTCGTTCATTTCAAATTTCTTTACCTTGCCGGTGTCAAACAGGGCCATGGCCTTACTGTCCTGTCCACCGATGTCCATAACCGTCCGGGCATCGGGAAATTCAGCCCACGCCCCCCTGGCATGGGCTTTGATTTCCGTTACAGTAGGCGCATCAAAGGAGAGTTCAAACAGATTCCGCCCATACCCCGTGGCCATGATGTGGTCAAATGATATCTCAGCGATGATTGCATTGGCGGTGGCCATGGGATCAAAACCGGTATCGGCCTGGAAAGTTTCCAGGATCGTGCCGGTGCCATCCACCACCACCAGCTTGATGGTGCGGGAGCCGATATCGATACCGGCATTCCGCACCGCTGTTGTTGTATTCTCAGTCATAACAATCTCTACCTGAGCTGCTCGATAAAGGCTTCCACCCGGGTTTTGAGCTGACCGGCATCTTCCATGCCGTAATCGGTTTCCACCCGCAGACAGGGAATATTCTTTTCTTCCAGGGCCTTTTCCACAGGAATCGCTTCCATGAGATAGGGCTGACAGAACTGCAGGCCGTAATGGATTACCCCCTGGGCGTTGTAGGCTGCGGCCATCTCCTGGATATGTTCCAGTCGCTGGGGATTGGGGGTGAAAATGGCGCAATCCACTTCAAAATACCGGTCCACAATGGCATCCATCATCTCATCAACCGTGGAGCCGGTATCTGCGGTGAGGTGACGGGTGCCCCGCTCCCCTACACAGGATTCCTCGCCCACAATCACGGCACCTGCCGTTTCGGTGATCATGTGCAGTTTCCAGTTGGGAACCGCCTGGGGACACCCGGAAACCAGGATACGAGGGGTTTTGGCGGGGAATGCCCCGGTTTTTTCCTGGATACGGGTTTCCAGCTCATCGCAGATTTTGTTGACCGATTCGGTGAACCGGGCCGGGTTGTCGTAAAGGAACACCTGGTTGGCCAGCAGAGCATCCAGGCCGGAGATGGGGGCGGGATCCGCCTTTCTCAATACAGACAGCCGGTGGATGGCGGCCCTCTTGGCATTCACCACCTCAATGGCGGATTTCAAAGATTCCGGTGTCACCGCCACCCCGGTCAGATTTTCCACAGCCGTCTTGAACTTCATGTATTCCGCCTTGAGCAGGTCTCTGGTCTGATCGGTCTTGGTCTGAGGCAGGTCCATGACATACAGATTGTCCACCAGATGCCCCAGGGTTTCATAGGCTTTTTTCTTGCCGTCACAGGTATTTTCTCCTACGATCATGTCCGCGCTTTCCAGATAGGGGCAGACCTTGCCGATTTTGAACCCGAAAGAGGACTTGATCAACGCACAGGTGTTCCGGGGCAGCAGCTGCTCCACTTTTTCCATGGCAAAATCCGCCCCTGAGCACAACCCCACCAGGGTGGCATTGGCGGCCAGAACGATCTCTTCGGGCACAAAAACGCAATAGGAACCGATGATTTTCCTGCCGGCGGCTTTTTCGTCCAGCAGCTCTTTGATGCGCAGCCCGTGGACCTCGCTCATCACAAAATCAAAATAGCTCATGCCTTCGGGCCGGTTTTTCTGGGACAGAAAAATATCGTTATAAGCGTTTCCCAGGACGTTCAACAGGGCATCATGGCCCTCCAGATCCATTCCCAGATCCTTCCACATGGGGGTATAATCGGTAGTCATGCTTTCTCCTTTTTACGCAGTTTGAATATTTGCTTTTTAAAATTTTAAGATCCGTTGAAACCATACTGCGGTTTTTTATCATTCCATATCCGATTTCCGGTTTCGATGAAAACCGTATTATATGCATTTCCGGCTTCTATATGTAAAATCAATAATTTCAATTCATTTTTCCTTTCACATAGAATGTTTCAATATGCAGAA
>CAYFVA010000370.1:0-2242 GCA_964346265.1 uncultured Desulfobacterales bacterium | reverse complement strand
GAAACCGGTTCGTCTGCGATTCTTTTCACTGCATCTGCCAGGGATTCCTCCGGCCCGATGGCATATACCCCTTCTGCCAGGTCCGGCCAGTTGAGGATCCCGCAGTTGTTTGATACCAGCACCAGGCGTCTGCGGGCCATGGCCTCCAGTGCAATGGTTCCGAAAGACTCCACCCGCGACGGCAGGAGAAGCATGTCCGAATCATCGATCACCTGTTTGACACCGGATCTGGAGACCCATCCCATATACTCGACATTGGGACAAGAACGGGCCGCTTCTGTCACCATATCCCGCAAAGGACCGTCCCCTGCGATCAGAAACCGGATTCCCGCAAGTGTTCGTGCCGCCTCAAGCACCTCACGGATATTTTTCTCCGGAGCCAGCCGCCCGGCGTAACAGACCGTGGAAAGATCCGTGGCCCCCGGGGATGGCGGATCATCGGTAAAGGTTCCGGCAATGGGGGTTCCGATGGTTTTCACCCTGTACGCCCCGTCGTTTCGGGCGCCATGGATCATTTTTTCGCTGTTTCCCACAACCACGGCGCTGGACCGGAAGAACAGCCGGTTGACCGATTTCATGTACAATCTACCGAAACTGCTGAATACCGAATTCCAGTACATTTGGGACAACTGGTCAATCTCTGTGTGATACCCGGAGCAGATCGGGATATCCAGACGACGGGCGATGGCGAATCCAAGCGCTCCGTAGGGGCCCGGGGTGGGAAGAACCATCAGATCCGGTTCAACCGTTTTCACCTTGTGCCAGACCCGGGTGACCCGGGGCAGATAAAGCCGCTGGGTGGCATCCCCGGGCATCGGCAGGGTGAACTTGTGGGCGCATTCACTCCCGGCCGACCCCGGGCTCACCAGCTCTGCGTGCTCCAGATGGTCGGCCAGATGCTCCACGAGATCGGTATAATAGGCCCCTACCCCGTTTCTCCCGGCAATGGCATCCGACAGGAACAGAACTTTCAGGCCGCTTTTACTGCAGGATCGAGCCGACCGTATCATGTTTCTTCTTTCTTCTCCTGAATCTGGTCCCCAGGCTCAAAAGGCGCCGGGTAGGAAAACCGTTCAAACACATCGGAAAACCAAGAGTATATCATTTCGGCAGTGAGCCCGAAAGAGGCGGGATCGTAGGAATGAACGCTTTTGTATCTTCTCTGCCGCTCGTCCCTGCTCTGTATGAATGCCTTGAACGCCGGAGACATCCGGAATCCGAACCGTTCGTAAATCGAATGAACCACCCGCTGCAGTGTGGCCTGAAGGTCCTCCATTTTCACGATCATATGCCGGCTCTCCGGCAGCAGGGACAGCTTTTCCGGAATGTTTGCGTATGCGTACTGCTGAATTTCCATGAGCTGGTCCCGGAACTCCTCTTCTCTTGTATCATTGTCAAACACTTTTGCTCCGGCCATCATGGAGCTGATATGGGACGGCACCGCATCCATTGGATTGCGCACCGTGCCAATAATGCGGCAGTCCGGGAAATGCCGGATCAAAGAGCCGATCATCGGCGAGAAAGACACGTTCTTTGAAAAAAAGATTTTGCCGCTTCCCCTGACATACAGATGGCGCTGAAGGCAGGATCGATAAAACGTCATAATCCGGTTTTTGTCCTTTTCCGTAAAGGAATCGTCAAAAGAGGCAAGAGACCCGAGTTCCTCGAAAAACGGAAACGGAAGAATCAGAATCAGGCAGGCGTAGACCGGCACAAGAAGAAAATAATCCTCCTCCGGATCGGACAGCGAGATCCTGTGGATGGAATCGAACCCCCTGAATGCATGGCGTTCCCCCCATTCAAGAAGTTTTGCGAACGGGGCGCCCACCCATCCGTCCAGGCGGGCCAGGGCGAGCCAGAATCTGCGTTCGGTGACGGAAGGGGCCAGGATCAGCTCCCACAGACACATCGTGGTAAACCGTTCCGAATCATTGGCCAACACCCGGTGAAGGAAGGTGGTCCCGCTTCTGGGCACCCCCACGATAAAGAGAGGAGAGCGGATCTCAACGGATTTGTATTTCGGAAAAAATATCTCGTCCAGGACAAACCCGATCCAGTGCATGGTCTGGACAACAAAGAGAACAGGAAAAAATGCAGCCATGATAAAAAACCGTTTGACCGTAAGTCTTGCCTGGGTGTTGCGGCTTTTGAAAAAGGTCAGCCACAACAGTTTGAAAAATGTTTTGTAACTGACCATAATGTTGTGAAACAATGAACTCATACCCATATGGATTCCGTGTTC
>CAYFVA010000369.1:0-2248 GCA_964346265.1 uncultured Desulfobacterales bacterium | reverse complement strand
CCAGCAACGCCACCGGCATCCAGGAAAGGGGGCTGATCATCCGGATAAACTGGATGGGAGAATAGGTGAGCTTGCGTACCACCGGGAAAAATCCCACAAGGATACCCACGGGAATACCGATGGCCGAAGAGATGGCGATACCCGCCACGATCCGCCTGAGGCTGGTCAGAACCGAAATCCAGAACCGGCTTTCCGAAAGAGCCTCACATAGCGCCTTGAACGCGGGCAACGGCAGGAACCCATGGAAATGCGAATACTCCTGCCTCGAAAACACCAGCATTGATACGGCGATCCAGCAAAATACAAAAATCAGGAACCCGACGATTTCCAGCTTGACACCAGGGCCGGCGATAGTGAAAAAACCGGTCAAGCCTGTTTTTTTTGTATCATTGGACCGATTTTTATCAAACGGATCAGTCAATTTCCACCACTTCTTCTCTGGTAAATCCTTCTGAAAGCGACCCCGTGTAAAAGTGATCCAATCCGCCGAAATCCCGGATGGCTTTCCGCACGAAAGAATCATCCACAAGCTCGGCTGCGGCGGTACCGGTATCAAGTTTCTGCAGGAACTGTGTATTTCCCTCCACAAGAGTCTCCTTCATGGAATCGACAATGAACCGCGTGGCTGAAGGATAGGGATAGGGCTGAAAACCGATCCTTCTCACATCCCACTCCGGATGCCTGACATTTGAATCGGCCGGGTCCCGGAACACCTCCTTGAGAACGGTCTGCCGCATGGGCAGATATCCTTCCCCCTCCCGGCTCAGCAGATACGCAGTCTCCCGGGGATTTTCCGCGCACCACAACTGGGCTCTGACAATCGCCTTTACCGCTTTTTGAACGGTTCGGGCATTGCGGGATGCAAACTGTTCCCGGGTGACCACGACACAGCACGGATGGTTCTTCCAGATATCCCCGGAAAACCGCATGATTCTCGCCTTCAGCTTTAACCGGGCCAGGGCGTTGAACGGTTCGGCCACGATGAACCCGTCGATTTTCCGGCCGAGAAGAGCGGACGGCATCTCCGGCGGGGCCATGACAAACAGGTTCACTTCCTTCGGGCCCAGGCCGGCTGACCCGGGTTTTATCACAGGGGTCAGCGTCTTTGCCCGAAGCCCCATCTGCAAGATCAGATTGTGCATGGAATACCAGGAAGGAACAGCGATCTTTTTTCCGGCAAGATCGCCGAACCCCTTTATATCCGACTGACCGCCCACTGTTACGGCGCTTCCGTTGGTATGATCCCACATGAGAACCTTGACAGGGATATTCTGTTTGAACCGCATCCATACAGGGATGGGAAAGAGCATATGGGTGAGATCAAACTTCCCCGCCAGAAATGATTCCGTGAGCACCTTCCAGGATCTCACCATGACAGGTCTTTCGACACGGACCCCTTCTTCCGTAAAATACCCCAGAGCATGAGCGATCAAAAGCGGAGTGGCGTCCGTTATGGGCAGATACCCGATGGAGAGAGAGTCCTTTTTCACAGCACGGGCTGTGCGGCCCGGCAGAATCATGCTTGCGGCGCCCGCTGCTGCACTCTTCAGAAATATTCGTCTGTTTTTGTCCGCAGGATCAACTGCCATCAGACAATCCCCCTTTTGGCGAGATAGGATTTTTTAAACCGTTCGAGTATATCCGTTCGGAGTTCCTTGAAACGCGCGCTATCCTTCTTTCTGGGATATTCATCATCGATATCCAGAACCTCGTTCACCCCTGTGGGATCTCCGCCCAGAAGAACGATCCGGTTGCCCAGGGAAATGGCTTCATCAATATCATGAGTGACAAATACGGCTGAGAACTGCTCACTCTGCCAGAGATTGACCAGTTCCTCCTGAATATGGGCCTGCGTGAAAGTATCCAGGGCGGCAAACGGCTCGTCAAGCAAAAGTGCCCTGGGATGCCCCACCAGGGCCATGGCAAGACAGGCCCTGTGCGCCATTCCCATGGACAGTTCTTCGGGTTTGGATTCTGCGAACCGCAAAAGTCCCATGATTTCCAGAAACTGGTTCACCCGGTACTCCAGATCCTCCACATCACCCCGCAGCCTGCAACCGTAGCCGACATTCCGCTTTACACTCAGCCACGGGATCAACGCCGGTCTCTGAAAAAGCATCAAACGGGAGGGGTGAACCCGGTCCACGATTTCTCCATCCGCATACACCGCTCCGGAAGAGGGCTTTTCAAAACCGGCGATCAGGTTCAAAAGCGTGGTTTTCCCGCACCCGGACTCACCGAGAACAAT
>CAYFVA010000368.1:0-2257 GCA_964346265.1 uncultured Desulfobacterales bacterium | reverse complement strand
GAGTGCCGGATAGTTTTCCCCGGGTTTCCGCCGCAGCTCAAACACCTGTTCGGAATACGATTGCCAGCTTTTAAATTTTTTTTCAATCTCGTTGAGAGCCGTGGAATCCTCCGACCCGACCATTTTTCGCAATTTTTCAAGCTTTTGTTCAAATCTCTTTTCCGCGCTTTCGAACTCCTTGCGTTGGCTTCGGCCGCCCAGGACAAGATACACCCTCTCTTTTACAAGCATACTCCACAACTTCTGCTGCAGATCCCCCACTTCACGGGTGACGGGATAAAACTCTTCCACGGAACGGGTAATATCGCTCCGGGCCGTATACACAGTATACAAACAAAGTACGATGACCACTACCATCAGGACAAGAAGAGCACCGAAACCGAAGTTGAGTTTCGCACTCACATCCATATCCAGAAACAGCTGAAACTTTCGCTTCAGGGTTCCGGACGGGCTTTTGTCCAAAGAGTCGGAAGATCGCATGTATTTCACCCGTTTGTTTGGGTTCCTGGTGGTTTCAAAAGGGGATTTTGCCCCCCGGCGTCCCGGGGTAACGATGAAAATGTTGACATATTTTCGTCATGTATGCATCCGCATCTCTCCAAGCCGTGCCTGTGGCCGACATGCCAGTCAGCCCGTTTTGCGGGTGGACTGGTAATTCATATGCCTTGTTTAAACAGCTCGTCCGGTTTGTCGGCGGTATCCGGTTCCGGTGTATGTTCCGTGGGCACGGTCCCCTCCTTAAAACATTCAAATATCACTTTCTCGGATTCCTCTATGGGCAGAAGACCGGTTTCCGCATCGATTTTGGCAAACACCACCCCTTCGGGCACGTTGAACGTTCTCACACTTTTGCCTTCCAGGGCCTTCTGCATATAGCGGAGCCAGATGGGACTTGCCGCCCGGGAACCGGTTTCCATTTTCCCAAGGGGCCTTTCCTTGTCAAACCCCACCCAGACACCGGTGGTATATCTCGGCGTATACCCCATGAACCAGGCGTCGAAGAGGTTGTTCGTGGTACCGGTCTTCCCGGCCACCGGCCTTTCCAGTTTTTTCACGCGCCGACCCGTGCCGTTCTGCACCACCCCTTCGAGAAGGTTGGTCATGATGTACGCCGTGCTCATATCAATCACCTTTTTCCGATCGAGAGTCGACTGTTCCAGCACATTGCCGTACCGGTCCGTGATTTTGGTGATAAAAACGGGTTCGATCCGGTACCCGAGATTGGAAAAAACCGAATACGCCTTGACGAGCTCGAGAAGAGACACTCCGGAAGATCCCAGTGCAATGGACAGATCGCGGTTAATATCCGAAGTAATCCCGAGTTTCCGGGCATAATCGATCGCATATTCGATGCCGATATCCTTGAGGATTTTTATGGTCACCACGTTCCGGGATTTGGCAAGAGCCGTCCGCAACAGGGTCGGGCCGAAAAATTTTTCATGGTAGTTCCTGGGTTTCCAGGTAAAATCCCGCTCTTCATCCTTGAACACCACCGGTGAATCCATGATCACGCTTGCCGGGGTATACCCTTTGTCAAGGGCGGCCGCGTAAATGATCGGCTTGAAAGCCGAACCCGGCTGGCGTCTTGCCTGAATGGCGCGGTTGAACTGACTCTCCCTGAAATTTTTCCCCCCGATCATGGCTTTGACATGTCCGGTTTCCGCCTCAAGACTCAACAGAGCGGCCTGGGCGGCGGGTTCCTGCTCCAGGGTGAACTCCGTGACATCCCGGCTTTCCTCTTCCGGCTTCACCGACACCTTGATCACGTCTCCGGCATCAAAGACTTCATCCACATGCTTGATTGGATTCTCCCAGTATCCCACATCCGGATCGACAGGTCTTGCCCATGATACGGTTTCCCCCCGGATCACGCCTTCAAAGTCTCCCACACGGACCAATGCGGTATTCTCCGGCTTGTTGATCCGGGTTACAACCCCTTTGTAGACCTTGCTCTCCTTGAGTGCCTCATCCCCCATGTCTTCGGCGACCTTCCGGCAGAATTCATCGATTTTCAGTGCAGGAAGGTTCTGCAGGGGTCCCCGGTATCCCTGTCTGCGGTCCAGGTCCCTCAGCCCTTTGACAATCTCCTTTCCGGCGATTTTCTGAAGCTCGATATTCACGGCTGTATGGATGTTGAGCCCCTCGTTGTAAAGCATCTCTTCCCCGTATTTCTCCTTGACATACCGTCGGACATGCTCGGTGTAGGAGGGGACTTGCTCGATGAACCAGTTTTTGCGGGGCTTGATATCAAGCTTTT
>CAYFVA010000367.1:0-2266 GCA_964346265.1 uncultured Desulfobacterales bacterium | reverse complement strand
ATTTCAAGGAAGGCATCGATCATATCCGGGTCAAAGTGTGTTCCCCGGCCTTCGATTATGATGGATTTGGCTTTTTCGTGGGAGAAGGCGGGTTTGTAAACCCGTTTGGAAATCAGTGCATCATAAACATCTGCCACCGCCATCAATCGCCCTGCGATGGGTATCTCGTCTCCCTGGAGACCTTGGGGATATCCGGAGCCGTCCCATTTTTCATGGTGGGAACAGGCAATCTGCTGGGCGAACACGAGAAAGTTGTTTTCTTCAAGGTCCTGTGCGGCCCGCTGTAACGCATCCCGCCCGTAAACCGTATGCTTTTTCATGATTTCGAACTCTTCCTTTTCAAGCTTTCCGGGTTTCAGCAGGATTCGGTCGGGTATGCCCACCTTGCCGATATCGTGAAGCGGTGCGGACTGGTACAGAAGATCGATGACGGATTGTTCCAGAAAATCTCTGAATCTCGGATGGTTTTGAAGGTGATCGGCCATGGATTTTACATAGTTCTGGGTCCGGAGGATGTGGGCGCCGGTCTCGTTGTCTCTGGTTTCGGCAAGGCCGGCCAGGGCCATGATGGTGGCATCCCGGGTCTGCATAAGCTGCCGGTTGCTTCTGGCAAGCTGTTGAATCATCTGGTTGGTGTAATTTGCCATAATTCCGAATTCGTCATTGGTGCTGACGGTGACATTGGTTTCGAGATTTCCGTCTGCCACCTCCATCAAGGCTCTGTTTTCTTTGTTCACGGCAAGTTTCAGGTTCTGAGAGTAGGAAAAAATCAGGTTGAATATATGGGCAAGGAATATTGCGGTGATAAACAGGATCTCCTTTACAACGGAAATACGGGCCTCTTGGGGGTCAATGGATTGAACCCCTGTCATCCAGCCCAGATCCTTGAGAATGACCAGAAGAACGATTGTTGAGACCAGAACTGCTGTCACACCCGCCACTATAGCGAATTTTCGGGTCATTGGAAAAAAGTGTTCATCCACCTCCAACTCACTGCCGGTCCTGAAAAGCTCCCGGTCAATGATCCGTTCCCTTAAAAGACTCAAGTCGACTGCCATGAAAAAGCCCAGGGCTCCCATTCCAATGACCATTTTCAATCCGCTCTTCACGGGCGGAAAATCGTACAGAAATAGGTTCACCCCTGCAATGGCAATGCCGGTGAGGATACAGACCAAAAATTCTGAAAAGAATTGGCAGGATACGATTTTCCGGAATTCCAACCGCCCAAGATACGGGGGGACCAGTAGAAATCGCAGGACAAGGAAGGCGGTGAAAATGAAGAAAAGTTCTATTATCCATGTGTTCATATCCAAGCTGTCCACAAGGGGACAGACCTGGCCGCCGTAGAATCCCATGATGACGGCGGATGTTATCCAGTGAGCCAGGTATCTTACATGCAGGGTCCATTCCGAACGGTTTTCCATGCCGTGCCTCCGGTACAACAAAGGTGGGTTGGCTAAGCGTCTCTCCCGGTTCTGCCGCTGGTGCTGCTGGTAGATGTAAATCGATTGCCGTCCGGATGTCAAGTGGAAAAGAAAAAATCGGGAAAACGGGGATTCTGAAAAAGAGGGGGGAAAGAAAAAACCGATAATCGCTATACATTCGGCGGATTCTGTTTTATATTATGTATTAGGGACCACTAACATAGGAGGTCAATATGCAGATCAAAAAGATATTAACCCCGGTGGACGGCTCGGATCATTCCATGAATGCGGCAAAGTATTCGGCTGAATTCGCTTTGTCCTTGGGAGCGAAGATTACACTTCTTCACTGCCACAGAAGGTTTCCGGTGATTCTTGCCGAACCGCATTTCCAGAATGCGATCAACGATATCATGAAGGATTCGGAAGAGCTTGTTCAGCCTTTTGTGGATATGCTGGACGAAAAGAAAGTCGAATATGAAACCCGGATCCTGGAAGGGTCTCCCGGAAGTGTCATTCCCGAAGTGGCCGAGATTGAAAAGATGGACATGATCATCATGGGCTCGAGGGGGGTGTCGGACCTGGAAGGGCTGATACTCGGAAGCGTCACCCATAAGGTTCTTCATGCCACAGAATGTCCCGTGCTGGTACTCAAGTAGCCGGTCTTTTCTGCATACCGTATACAGGCCGGCAAGGCCGTGTACGCAACCCATCCCTTGATTTTTTCCAACGATTGCGATAGAGGATAGGCTGCTTGGTTTTGCAGTCTGTTTTTTTTCTGGAGGCGTGCATTGAAAAAGAACGTTTTGTTCAGAAGCATACGCGCGGTGCTTGTCATTTCCTGC
>CAYFVA010000366.1:0-2267 GCA_964346265.1 uncultured Desulfobacterales bacterium | reverse complement strand
TCCAGGTCGCCGATACCCGAGGCAATGGGCACCAGTATGAATTCATCCTCGATTTCCCTTGCCACCACATCCTCTGACGGCACATAGATCCCGTTCAAATCAATTTCAACCGGCGCATTTTCTGTTTCATTCGTCATTGTTTTTCCTGTTCGCAAGGTACCTCAAAATATATCATCGCCGACAAACCGGTTAATTCTGACTTTCCAGTCTTTCACTTCCCATGCGTTTTCTCCTGCAAATATTAATCCTAAAAACCGGGCCTGTTCATGGGCCACCCGGCAAAGATATTCCACCGGCGTGTCCAAAGTGCCGTTTTCCATCCATGAATGGGCCGGACACTGTTCGCACATCCCATACAGAAAACACCGGGCGCACCTGTGAAGATATTCCGGGTTGGCCGCCTTTTTCTGCCGCATTTCCGGGAAAAAGTTTTCCAACGCGTCCCGGATCGAACCGTTTTTCAGATCATACACCGTATCCGGGTGTCTCAGGAGAAGGCAGGGCTGGAGATTTCCATACGCATCCACTGTCCCCCCGTTTCCGCAACCGCAATTGAACAGATCGGCCCCGCCGGGCCGCATGAATTTGGATGCAAACTCTTTCTTTTCATTCACATAGCGCTCGCGGTCGTGGGTCAGAATCTGTACCGTATCTTCGGGAGTCGCCCTGAGCTGCCGGATCATTTGATTTTTTTCCGGGTTGTCCCTGCGGGCGCGGAGATTGAAGTTCATGGAAAACCCGGAACTCCTGCCATGAACGGAACGTGATTCTGCAAAAGCCCTTACCCGGTCCATCTCCCGGTCCCGGCCCGGCAAACGAATCCCCTTCACCCCAAACGGTATCCCGTTGTTTTCAAGGCGCTCGATTCCTTTCATGGCTGCATCAAAACTGCCCTTAACCATGGAAACCGATTCGTAGGATTCATTACTTGTCCCATAAAGTGTGATTTCCACAGGCTCCCCGGGCGGATACCGCTTTAACAGTGCGGCAAGATCCGGTGTAATCCAAGTGGCATTGGTGCACAGCTCCACCTTGATCCCGAGCCTGCGGGTGTACAGATAAATCTCGCTGAAATCCTCCCGAAGAAGGGGCTCTCCACCTGTAAACCGTACGGTCAGACACCCAAGAGAAGCAGCCTGGTCAAGAATCTTTTTCACCCGGTCCGTATCCATCTCTTTTTCCCGGATCCCGGTATCGTTTTCCGCCTGGTTGATGTAACAGTGCACGCATTTGTTGTTGCAGCGTTCCGTCAACTCCATGTCAAGCTTCGGCAATAAAGGCGCTTTGTTCTGCCAGAGCCGTCCCTGGTTCAGATTTCTTTTGACGATATAAGAGGAACGGTCCGTTGTCATAACTCTTTCAACTTATCATATATTCTGCCGGTTTTGTCAAACCGCAACAGATAACAGGGAACCGCATCCGCCAGCTCCTCCATCAGGGTTATCATGCTTTCCCACCAGTCTCTTGTCACCATGGGTTTCACAAGACACCCCAGAAGCCTTGAAATGCTGTCCATGCGTTTTTCCACCGGCACAATCCGGTTTTCATCCGCCTGTTCCAGGAAAAAGATGCCCGCAAGCGGAGCGGAATTGGCGGACACGATGGGCAGCGTGCCGTGGCTCCAGTTTCCGTGGATGAAAAACCCATCCGCCCATTTTCTCACGATCATCCGATCGTCACAGAGAATTTCGCATTTGTCCTGCAGGATCGTGGCGATGGTGGATTTTCCCGCGCCTGAATGTCCCACGAAAAGGTATCCCCTTCCGTCCATGTTTACCCCGTCCGAATGCATGTAGCAGCCGGACCGGTCCGCCAGGAGCCGTGCCAGCAGAATCTGGTCCGTGGGCGCCATGGTCAACGCGCCCAGATGACCTGCCTCATACGCGCTCCGCCCCAGATCCCCGTTAAAGATCTCCATGAATGTATGATCGAAATTTGCATAGCTGAGCTGCCGGATCGTATCATCTCTCGGGTCAGGTGACGCCTCCAGGACATACACCCACCTGTCCCCGTCCCTGTAGATCACCCAGGGCGATTTTTTGTACACCTGTTTTCCGAGATTCCCGTCCGTCTCGGGAAGGGCAAACCGGTGTACGATATGCACATTGTCCCGCCCCGGGCCTTCCACTTCAAACAGTGTAAATTTCGGGGCAAACGTACCCTCGTCTATCGGAAGCTCGGAGTCAAACCGGATGGTGATGCCGCCTGCCTCAAAAAATCTTGTATGAATGGTCATGGATTCGGATTCTTCTCTTTACTGGGGAGCC
>CAYFVA010000365.1:0-2276 GCA_964346265.1 uncultured Desulfobacterales bacterium | reverse complement strand
TCTCCCATTCCTTGAGCTGTTCCGGCTCACGGCCCGGGAGATTCGCCTTCATGGGAAACTTTGTGGAAGGCAGGTTCAACGTTTTCTTATAATCCATTTTTCCTCCAGATTACCTAATCGAGTATATACAGAATACAAAGAACTATTTTTATTGCAATTGCGGGTAATCGTCAAGAAGAATCATCGAGCAGGCGTACTTTTATAATGCTTCGTTCTTCGTGTATAAACGGGAGAAGGTAGTCGATCACTTCCGTCCGGTACGGGCGGTCCAGGTCGCAAAGCCGGTTCCCGCAGTCGGTTCTCTTCCCTTTCATGGCGAGTATCGTACCATTCGGTGCAAGAAACTCAATTGCCTGTTCGACAAATCGGTCCAAAGATGCAAAAGCTCTGGATGTCACCACGTCAAAGGAGTGCCGATATTCAATATTTTTTGACAGCTCTTCGGTTCTGGCATGAATGGCCTTGATTCCGTCAAGGCGGCATTGGCGAATCGATTCTTTGACAAAACTGATTTTTTTTCTCGAGGCATCCACGCCAACGACCTCAAGACCGGGCGATAGAATGCTTACAACAATGGAAGGGAACCCGGCACCGGTACCGATGTCGAGAATTTTTGCACCGGATTCGATGTACGGAACCAGGGCTGCGGAATCGATAAAATGCTTTACAGCGATTTCAAAAGGGTCTCTTATAGCGGTCAGGTTCACCTTTTGATTCCATTGGGCCAGAAGAAAGGCATGGATGGAAAAAAGCTGCAGACAGTCGGTTTCAGGTCTGACGCCGAAATGGGCGCACCCTTCTTTTACCGTTCTTCGCCAGCTGGAAGCAAACAGTGACCTTTCATCTGATGTCGATCCTTTTTTATGAAATTGACTTGACAAATTTCGCAAATCTGATAAAATTTTTTGTTTTGATATTCAGGAACAGCCAAATTGATAATAGTAACAAAATCAAAATATTCTTTCAACACAAAACCCATCAAAATTGATTTTTTACTGAAACGGACAAATCTTTTTTAAATTAAGAGGGAAAGCTTTATCATGCAAAGGAATTTGGAAAAAGTTCGAAACATCGGCATCAGTGCGCATATAGATTCAGGCAAAACCACTCTGACCGAACGGGTTCTTTTCTATACAGACCGGATTCACAAAATCAACGAAGTAAGAGGAAAAGATGGCACCGGCGCCCTTATGGACTCCATGGAACTTGAAAAGGAACGGGGCATTACCATCGCGTCGGCCGCCACCCATTGCGAGTGGCAGGGATATGACATCAATATCATAGATACGCCCGGCCATGTGGATTTTACCGTTGAAGTGGAACGCTCCCTTCGTGTGCTGGACGGTGTGATTCTGATTCTCTGTTCCGTTTCCGGGGTCCAGTCCCAGTCCATCACCGTGGACCAGCAGATGAAGCGGTACGAGGTGCCTTGTGTTGCATTTGTGAACAAATGCGACAGAAGCGGCGCCAATCCCTTCAAGGTCATTGATCAGCTGAAAAACAAACTCGGACACAACGCCGTACCCATGCAGATTCCCATCGGACTTGAAGACAGGCATGACGGTGTGGTGGACCTGGTTACCATGAAAGCGTACTATTTTGAAGGGCAATACGGAGAGAAAATGGTGGAAAAAGAAATCCCCGAAGATCTCAAGGAAGAGGCCGCCCGGGTCAGAGAAGATATGATCGATGCCGTGTCCGTGTTTTCCGACGATCTCACCGATGCCATTCTCGAAGAAACACCGATCTCCGAAAAAATGATTTACGATGCGGTCCGGAAAGGAACCAATGCCAGGGAGCTTACCCCGGTATTCATGGGCTCGGCATACAAGAACAAAGCGGTTCAGCCTCTGCTCAACGCAGTTGTGGAATATCTGCCCTCTCCTCTGGACATTGAAAACGAAGCCATCGACCTGGACAACAACGAAGAAACGGTCCCGCTGATCAGTGATTTTGAAAAACCCTCAGTAGCCCTGGCGTTCAAACTGGAGGACGGAAAATTCGGGCAGCTGACCTACATACGGGTGTACCAGGGAGGAATCAAGAAAGGCGATCTTCTGATAAACACCCGGACCGGAAAAAAACTCAGAACCGGACGACTGATCCGGATGCATGCTTCGGACATGGAAGAAGTGGAGGAAATCCCGGCAGGCCATATCGGTGCCATTTTCGGTGTTGACTGCGCCTCCGGGGACACGTTTACCAGCTCCGGGGTCAATTACGCCATGATGTCCATGCATATCATGGATCCCGTGATTTCCCTTTCGCTGAAACCC
>CAYFVA010000364.1:0-2292 GCA_964346265.1 uncultured Desulfobacterales bacterium | reverse complement strand
CTGCCGGATATCAGTCGATGACTTCCCTGACCGTGCCGGAATCGGTAAAATGGACGGCAATGGTGTTGAACCGGTTGGTCCAGTACGTCCATGTGTCACTGTCCGGGCTCGGGGTACGATGGGCGGCCGGATAGCCCAGCGCCGCCATGA
This sequence comes from uncultured Desulfobacterales bacterium, assembly GCA_964346265.1. Classification (GTDB taxonomy): domain Bacteria; phylum Desulfobacterota; class Desulfobacteria; order Desulfobacterales; family Desulfobacteraceae; genus JAIPEK01. The sequence continues at coordinate 2,142 of CAYFVA010000364.1, read as the reverse complement.
CGCCTTCTTTGCTCATCCCCCTGTAAACCTCTCCGTTCTTGATCCCTTTTTGGTCCACACTGGATAAGTGGTTGTATGATACCGGTTCTTCGGAAGTGATTTTCTTTAGATATTCACTTGCGGACATGTTCATGCGGCTTGGATCGTATTCGAACAGTACGGTCAGTCCCTTGTCCACGCAGTCCAGACGGAAACCGTTGCCCCATTTGCTTGCCACCACCTTGGTGCCAGGCTCGATCACGTCATGGCCCGGGAACGGTCCCACCCAGTTTGCATAGCTGGCCAGGGCCGTGTTTCCTTTATACTGGATGTGAATGTTGTACTTGGTGTGCACGGTCCCGTTTACAAGCGGTTTGTCCGGTTTTGACGCAACAGGGCTCGCTGTTCTGCAGCCGGCGGCGACAAAAAGACATAACAGGAAAAGTGCCAAAATGGCAATCAAATGCTTTTTCATAATAGCCTCCTTTTCAGGGTAAAACAATTTGTCATGAAAAATCAATGCGGTCCTTTTTTGCCGGTCCTGCAGAATGGCTTCATGCGGGAACGGGCAAGGATATATCAGTTATTATACGCATTTTTGCAATACACTGCAAGGTCGTCAAACAGCTGAGTGGAAAAAAGAAGTTTCCGCATTCTGACAAGCTCCTCATGGAAGATTTCCGAATCATCATATACAACAAATTCGTTTTTGAGAAGCTGGAAAATGCGGTCCGTACCCTGCCCGAGCCGGTCACTGTTCTTAAAGCAAAGTGCCTGGAAATCGGCCAGCATCTCCAGCGTGACCACGTGTTTGGATTTGCTGACGATATCGAAGGCTTTCCTGGCCGCCACCGTTCCCATGCTGACGATATCCTGGTTCGATGCGTTGCAGGAAATGGAGTTGACGCTCATGGGGGAGGTCCGGTTGCGGTTTTCCGCAGTGGTGGAGGTGGCCAGGTACTGGGCGCCCATGAATCCCATGGACAGCCCGGGCTCGTTGGCGATCAGATGTTCGGGAAGCCCCTCGTTGAGATTTTTGTCCAACAGCTTGTTGAGCCGCCGTTCCGACAGGTTGCACAGGGTGGAAAGGGCGATGCTCAAAGAATCCATGGCAAACGCAATGCTCTGTCCGTGAAAGTTGCCTCCGTGGAGAATCTTTCCCTTTTCCGGGATGATGATGGGATTGTCGTTGGTGGAATTGGCCTCGGTTTCCACCGTCTTCACCGCCGCTTCCAGGGTTTCTTTCACAGGCGCCAGCACCTGGGGGGTGCACCGCAGCGAATATACATCCTGGACGTTGATGTTGGTTTCAAACACGGTGATGTCTTCGTCGCTCTGCTCCCTGATTCTGTCGTGGATGTCGTTTCTGAAAGTGAGGTTCCGGGTGCCCTCGTACAGGCGGCGGATGGTGTCTGTGACCGCCACCTGGCCGGGATGGGGTTTGAGATCGTGGAGATCCGGGTCAAAGGCATCGTCTATGCCGCCGAAGATTTCAATGGCAAAAGCCGCATTCACGCAGGCCACATTCAGGAGTTTGCGCGCGCCGAACAGGGCGAAGGCGGATATGGCGGTCATGGCGGCCGTTCCGTTGATCAGGGCGAGTCCTTCCTTGAAGCTCAGGGTCACAGGAGTCAGCCCGGTTTCTGCAAACGCGGTTTCCGCGTCCATAAGCTCCCCGTCAAGGTAGACCTTGCCTTTGCCGATGATGGCAAGCGCCATGTGGGCCAGATGGATCAGGTCGCCGGATGCGCCCACGGAGCCGCATTCCGGGATGTACGGGGCGATTTTCGAGTTGATCATGTCCCGCATGAGTTCCAGAAGCTCCAGCCGAACCCCGGAATATCCCTTTGCAAGGGTGTTGAGCCTCACCGCCAGGATGCCCAGGGAGATATACGGCAGGATCGGGGCGCCCAATCCGGCTGCGTGGCTTTTGATCAAATTTTCCTGGAGGGTTTCGATTTCCCTGTTGTTTATGATTTTGTTGCACATGGGCCCGAAAGAGGTATTGACCCCGTAAATCACTTTTTTCGATTGAACTGCGTCCGCCAGAAATTTTCTGGACCGGGCGCACTTTTCCAGAGATTCATGGGACAGTTCCACCCGTTTGTCTCCGATTCCCACGGCCACGATGTCGTTTACGGAAAGATCGTTTCCGGTCAGTGT
>CAYFVA010000363.1:0-2318 GCA_964346265.1 uncultured Desulfobacterales bacterium | reverse complement strand
CAGGGCGAAAATCTGCGGAAAGCGGTGAAATGGATTTCACAACAGAGAAAAGAACGGCCGGACAAGGAACCCGGTGAGCTTGCCGAAGAGGCGAGCATTCAGTTTGACCTGGGACCGGAAGATTCGGAGTTCCTGCTCCGGTTCGTCAAAGACCCGGAAACCTGAGCAAAATACTGATGACGGATATCCGAGTTCTTCCCGAAACCCTTGCCAACCAGATCGCGGCCGGAGAGGTGGTCTCGAGACCCTCCGCCGTGGTCAAGGAGCTTGTGGAAAACTGCCTGGATGCAGGTGCTTCAAAGATTTCCCTTGAAGTGGAAGGCGGCGGGAAAAGACTGATCCGGGTGAGCGACGACGGCAGCGGCATGTCCAGTGACAATGCCCTGCTGTCCTTGGAACGGTACGCCACCAGCAAAATCTTCAAAAAAGAGGACCTTTTCTCCATCTCCACCATGGGATTCAGGGGGGAGGCGGTCCCGTCCATCGCTTCCGTGTCCCGGTTCACCCTGGTCACAAGGGAGCAGCAGGCTGATACCGGCACCCGGATCGAGGTGTCCGGCGGAAAGATCCTCAATGTGTATGATGCAGGCGCCCCTGCCGGCACCATGGTGCAGGTGAAGGACCTGTTTTTCAATACCCCTGCCAGGAGAAAATTTTTAAAGACCCACAATACCGAGATGAGCCACATCGCGGATACGTTTTCCGGGATTGCGCTCGGAAATCTCGGCACCGGGTTCTCCATATTCAGGGAGAACAAACGGCTCAAACAGTTCGCTGCAACAGATACCCTGTATGAACGGGCGGTGAACGTTCTCGGCAAGGAGGCGGCCGGCCGCCTTGTCCAGGTGGACCGGCAGGACGGGTTCATACGGGTTTCCGGGTTTGTTTCCGATCCCTCCCACACCCGGAGCAACTCCAGGATGCTGTGGCTTTTCGCCAACAGGCGGATGATCAGTGACCGGAGACTTTCTTCCGCTGTGTTCAGCGGGTACAGGGGCAGGATCATGAAAGGCAGATTTCCCCTTGCCGTGTTGTTCATCGATCTTCCGCCGGGCAAGATCGATGTGAATGTCCATCCGTCCAAGCTGGAAGTGAGGTTCTTTGACGGGAATCTGGTGTACCAAGCAGTGGAAGAAGCGGTCCGCGAGGCGCTGGACCGGGATGCAAAGCAGGCGGTCTCCTCTGCAGCCGCCACGGTTTCCGGATCAGGGCAGACAAGTCCCCGGGTTTCTCAGGATCGTGCAGGAGAAGACTTTCGTTCCGCGCCGGAACCGCCTGTGTTTCAAAGGGCTGTGGATGCGGTGGAGCAGCCGCTGCCCCGGTTTGGAACGATTGGCACCGGGAGACGGTACAAGACTTCTCCGTTAGAGGATACTATAGTTTCAACCGATCCGCCGGCTGAAGAACAAATCCCCCAAGGGCTGCCGAAGCAGGAAAACATTGTTCAAGAACCTGAATCGCCGGAAAAAGAACCCATGCCGTATGCGGTAAAAGGCCAGGTGATGAATACCTATATCGTGGCCGAATCCGGCCAAGGGCTCGTGATCGTGGACCAGCACGCCGCCCACGAACGGATCGTGTATGAAGATCTGAAACGCAGACACGAACGTTCGGCAGCCCAGGCCCAGTACCTGGCGGTTCCGGAAACCGTGGACCTCAAGTTCGCCGAGGCTGATCTTCTCTCCACACTCCTTGAAGATCTGGAGCGCCTGGGACTTGTGGTCGAGCCTTTCGGGGGCACCACGTTCATCGTCAAGTCTTTGCCTGCTGTCGTGGATCAGAAGGACCCTGGGGGTTTTCTTCTGGAAATACTCGACAACCTCTCTGAAAAGAGCGGCGGTTCCGGGCTGAAACAGAACTTTTTGGACGAACTTTTGATCCTGACGGCCTGCCACAGTGCCATACGGGCCGGGCAGCCGCTCGCGGAACAACAGATGAACCGTCTTGTTCAAGATCTTATGCAGTGCGAAAATCCCCTGACCTGTCCCCACGGAAGGCCCACCATTCTGAAATGGACATCTTCGGACATGGAAAAGATGTTCAAGCGAATCGTCTGAAAAAAACACTGTTTATCCAAAAAAACACTTGACATTATGTTGATCACGTGTGTACTTGGTAAGGCACGGATGAAAATCGTGCCTGCTTCTTCATGGGTCTGTGACAAAGACCCGGCACGAAAAAGGGGAAAAGGAACCAAATCACACCAAAAGGAGGAAAAAGATGAAAAAGTTGCTTTTGTCGGCACTGGCGATCGCACTGACCCTCACGGCTGTCCCGCAGTTCGTGTTCGCAGGCGGGATTGAAAACAAACAGAATTT
>CAYFVA010000362.1:0-2324 GCA_964346265.1 uncultured Desulfobacterales bacterium | reverse complement strand
TCACTTTTCACGGCAGAAAGCTTTGCATCCGTATACCCGGACAATGTCACCCGGAACCGGTCGGACCGGACCCGGGCCGAGAACACGCGGTTCAAATCAAAAATTTTCTGCCGATACCGATCCGGATTCTGAAAAACGGCTGCGCTTTTGAGACTCTCCAGATTCGATTCCAGGTTTGAAAGCGCCCGTTTTGTCCAGCTCGAATCCGTTTGCACCTCCGTATCCGAACGGAGAAGCCACAACAGGGCCTCCAGGTTGGCATCCACCACGTCATGCTCGATGCCGCCGGCTTTGAGCGCACCGGACAGCTGGGCGACCGACGCAGGAGGCTCACAGGGTTTGGAAACAGGCGGAAAAATCAGTATCATACGACTCATCTTACTCTTTTATCATTACAAAAGACGCAAGCGGTTTACCATTTGCAGTCGGCATTATATATACGCCATTTTCCGGTTCAATGCAAATTCCGGAACGTTATAAAGATCCGGCCGGTAACCAGTCCGGATTTTTGCTTGACTTTGGCCGCCGTTTCCCATATCCATAAATAAAGGCAATCCGGACATGACACTACTTTGTTCATGGAGTTTCAAAATGGAAACAGTCCTTACAATCGGCAGCATCTTTCCTTGGCCTGGAAAGATTTTTAAAATCCGCGGATGAAACTTCGACTGATCCTTTTGATACTGGCGGTTTCCGCCTTCATATTCGCCTGTTTCGGGGCGTTTCTGTATTATTCATCCCTCAAAAACACCGCCCGGCTCGAGGCCAAACGACAGGGGACACTGCGCATCGACACATTGAAAAGCGCCCTTTCCTCCTATTTAAACGAATACAAGAAACCTGCCAAAACCCTGGCTCAACTGCCGGAACTAAAACATGCGCTGATCATACCGGAAAAAACGACCCTGGAAAAGGCCAACGTCATTCTGGATAACTTTCAGCATTCGCTCAAGGCCGAGGCCTGCTACCTGATGAACCGGGACGGACTGACAGTGGCTTCCAGCAACCGGTATGCGCCGGACAGTTTTCTCGGGCAGAATTTCTCTTTTCGACCCTACTTTCAAAAGAGCATGGCCGGGCAATCATACATGTATCTTGCACTGGGCACCACTTCCCAGAAACGGGGCGCCTATTACAGCCAGCCCGTGTACAGCTACTCCGGTTCGGAAGTTCTCGGTGTGGCAGTGATCAAAGCTTCCATAGAACTCATCGAATCCCGGCTGATCACGGATGACGACGAAGCGTTTTATGTGATCGACCCCAACGGCATCATTTTCATTGCAAGTGACCCGGACATTCATTACAAAACCGTGACTCCACTGTCAAAGAGGGACAGGGAGAGGATAAGGACCTCCAAACAATTCGGGGACGGGCCGTGGGAACGGTATCAAATCCCTTCCGATCGGTACCTGGTTCACAGGGCGGGCATTTTGGAAGACGGTTCGTGGCAGCTGGTGTTCATGCAGGACATTGAATCAGCCACAAAACGGATGTACGGCCCCATCATCAGAACCACCGGAATTGTTGCCCTGATTTTCACCCTGTTTCTGGGGGCTGCCATACTCCTTCTGTACAACCTCGCCTCAAAAGAACTCAAACGAAGCAGGATCGCCGAAGAAAAGCTCAAAGCAAGCGAAGAGCTGTACCGAACCATCTACCACAACACCCCTGCCATGCTTCACTCCATCAACCGGGAATGCCGCCTGATCAATGTCAGCAGCTACTGGCTGGAAATGACGGGCTATAAAAGAAACGAAGTTTTGGGGAGAAAACTTACGGACTTTTTTTCCCCTGAATCGAAACACAGAGCGGAAACGCAAATCCTGCCGGATTTCTTTGAAGGGCCCGGCATCAACCGGGATATTCCGTACCAGCTGGTCAAAAAAGACGGAAGCTGCATGGATATTCTGCTTTCCTGCTACGGTATCCGGGATGAAAACGGACAGATCAACCGGACCCTGGCCGTATCCGTGGACATCACCGAACGCATCCGGCAGAGAAAGGAGCTGGAAAAGATTAAAAAGGAAAAGGTCTCCGCCACCATCATGGAAAAGCAGGAACTGGAAAGGGGAATTATTGCGCGGGAACTTCATGATGAACTCGGGCAGACCCTGACCGCACTGAAAATGGATGTCGTGTGGATCACCGGAAAAATCGGCAGTGACCAGAAGCCGGTCAGGGATCGGGCCCGGAACATTTCCGATCTGATCGACAAAACCATAAAGGATGTAAAATCCCTTGCGTTCCGGCTGAGACCCGGTTCACTGGACGACCTGGGCCTTTCCGACAGTATTGAATCCCTGGTACGGGATTTTGAAAAACGA
>CAYFVA010000361.1:0-2326 GCA_964346265.1 uncultured Desulfobacterales bacterium | reverse complement strand
TAGGAGGGGACTTGCTCGATGAACCAGTTTTTGCGGGGCTTGATATCAAGCTTTTTGTTCATGGCCTCGGTGGCTTCGAGGTTGGAGATGTATCCGTCCTGCTTGAGACGGTTTAACACATAGATCTGCCGCTGTTTGGCCTTTTCCGGCTTTCTGAACGGTGAGTAGCTGCTGGGCGCCTGGGGCAGTCCCGCCAGCATGGAACACTCGGCAAGATCGAGTTCCTCTGCATTCTTTCCGAAATAATTTTCCGCGGCCGCCTCGACCCCGTATGCCCCGTGTCCCAGGTAAATCTGGTTGAGGTAGAGATAGAGGATTTCGTCTTTTGAAAAATGCTTTTCAATCCGGTAGGCCAGGATCGCTTCCTTGATTTTCCTTGTGTAGGTCCGTGCCGGGGTCAGGAAAAAGGATTTTGCCACCTGCTGGGTGATGGTGCTTCCCCCCTGGACGATGGTGCCGGCTTGAAAATTTTTCACAAAGGCCCGGAAAATACTGTAAATATCCACGCCCTGGTGTTCCCTGAACCTTGAATCCTCGGCAGCCACGAACGCATTGATCAGGTCTTCGGGCATCTCTTCGAGGGGGATCACGATCCGACGCTGTTTATACAGTTCACCGATCTTTCTTCCGTCATCCGAATACACACTGGTGACAGTGGGCGGGGCATAATCTTCCAGTGTCGTAATTTTGGGAAGGTCTCTGCTGAGATAGTAGTAAAGCCCGCCCACGGTACCGGCCGCCACCAGCACTCCCACGAAAAGGGCAACAACAGACCATTTGAAAAAAGAAGCCCAAAAAGACTTCTTTTTCCGCTTCTTTATAATATCGGACGTACTCTGTTTTTTTGTCATATACGGTAACTTATCATCAAATTGTATGTGTACGGACGATCCCGGGTCACATGTGCATTCAATGTAATACCAAATAATCCGGACAATGACAATACCCAATCACAACTGCCTGAGGGCGGCCGGGCAAAGAAAAACATTGACTTTGACGGTGAAAAAAGCTAAATATAAGAGTTTTAATTGCTTGATTTTCAAAGGAGATTTTCTTGATGGAACAACTTGACTTTGACAAAGGAGACGGTCTGATTCCGGTCATTGCGCAGGAGCACAAAACCGGCGAGGTGCTTATGCTCGCCTATATGAACCGGGATGCGTTTGCCGAAACCCTCGAATCCAAAAGAGCCACCTATTACAGCCGGTCGCGGAACAAGCTTTGGAAAAAAGGGGAAAGCTCCGGCCATGTCCAGGTGGTTCACGAGATACGGACGGACTGCGACAGAGACACAATCCTCCTGAAAGTCGAGCAGAAAGGCGGGGCCGCCTGTCACTTAGGATATTCCGGCTGCTTTTTCCGAAGAGCCGACAAAAGCGGAACATTCACCACAGTGGAAGAGAAAATTTTTGACCCCAAAGAGGTATACAAGTAATGGATAAAATACTGAAACTCGGAATTCCCAAAGGGAGCCTCCAGGATGCCACGATCTCACTTTTCAAACGGTCCGGATGGAAGATCAACGTCAACGGAAGGAGCTACTTTCCCAGCATCAACGACGAAGAGATCGAATGCGCCCTCTGCCGGGCCCAGGAGATGTCCATCAACGTAGACACGGGAGTGATCGATGCCGGCCTTACCGGCAGGGACTGGATCGCCGAACACCAGTCGGACGTGCATGTGGTCACCGACCTCGTGTATTCCAAAACCAGCGCCAAACCGGCCCGGTGGATTGTCGCAGTGGCAGGGGACTCCCCGATCAACAGCCTCGAGGATCTCGAGGGAAAGACCATCTCCACTGAACTTGTCCAGTATACCAAACGGTATTTCCAGGAAAAAAACATCAATGTGAACGTCAAATTCTCCTGGGGCGCCACCGAAGCCAAGATCGTTTCCGGACTTGCCGACGCCATCGTTGAAATCACGGAAACCGAGAGTACGATCCGGGCCCACAACCTCAAGGTGATCCATGAAATCATGGAAACCAACACCCAGTTTATCGCCAATCGAAAGGCCTGGGAAAACCCGGAAAAGAGGCGGAAAATCGAACAGATTGCAATGCTTTTGCAAAGCGCGCTTGTGGCGGAAAAACTGGTGGGCATCAAAATGAACGTCCCTGCCGGTCTCATCGACGGGATCATTCCGCTTCTGCCCAGTTTGAACGCTCCCACAGTGGCATCATTGTATCACTCGGACTGGTATTCGGTGGAAACGGTTGTGGACGCAAGCGTGGTGCGGGACCTGATCCCGAAACTCCTGAACGAGGGAGCCGAAGGCATCATTGAATACCCCTTGAACAAGGTGCTGTAAATGAACCGGCTCGAAC
>CAYFVA010000360.1:0-2329 GCA_964346265.1 uncultured Desulfobacterales bacterium | reverse complement strand
TGCCCTTTATTCGGGGTCGTCAAAGGACCATTTGAAGGTCCGGTCCGGCTTTTCAACAGAATGCCGGACCTGTTCCAAAAAAAGTTCCCTGGGGATTTCCACGGCCCCCATGGACACCATGTGTTCGGTTGTCACCTGGCAGTCGATGAGATCGAAATCAAGTTTTTCCAGGTACCGGGCCAGATGAACAAGGGCGACTTTTGAGGCATCCGGTACAATGGTGAACATGGATTCTCCAAAGAAAACCCCGCCGAGAGAAACCCCGTACAGACCGCCTGCAAGCCTTCCGTCCCGCCGGCATTCCACGGAATGGGCGTAACCGGCCTCATGGAGCCTGGTATACGCCGTTATCATGTCGGTGGTAAGCCAGGTCTCCTCTCCCTGAAGTGTCCGTGTATATGCGCAGTTATGGATCACCTCGTCAAAGGCCGTATCCAGGGTGACGGAAAAAATGTTTTTCCGGATTTTTTTGGCAAGGCTCCGGGAAACATGTATGGCAGCCGGGTACAGGGCCAGTCTGGGATCAGGGGCCCACCAGAGAATCGGCTCGTCATATGCATACCAGGGAAAAATACCGTTCCTGTAAGCTTTGATCAGGCGTTCGGTGGAAAGATCCCCTCCCACGCAAAGCAGACCGTCTGATCTGGCAAGCCGGGGAGGGGGAAATTCAATTTGTTCCGACAGTCTGAAAATCGGCATTAACTTTTATAGTTGAATGTCAGCTTTTCTTTTCTGCATCCGATGGAGACTTTGCCGCCGTTTTCCAGTTTTCCGAAAAGGATCTCTTCGGACAGCACGTCTTTAATTTGCGTCTGGATCACCCGCTGGAGCGGACGTGCACCGAACTTGGGGTCATATCCCTGCTCGGCCAGGAAAGAACGGGCTTTCTTGGAATAAGTCAACGTGATGTTCTTTTCTTTGAGCATGGCCTTGATCTCTTTCATGTTCTTGTCCACGATCATCTCCATGATTTCATGGGAGAGGTGCCTGAACTGAACAATGCTGTCGAGCCGGTTTCTGAATTCAGGGCTGAATGTTTTTTCAACCGCCCGGAGACCTGCGGATTCAAATGTTTCAATGGTCTCGCCGAAACCGATCTTGTTGGCGCTCATCTCCCTTGCGCCGGCATTGGAAGTCATGATGATGACCACGTTCCTGAAGTCCGCGGATTTGCCGTTGTTGTCCGTCAACGTTGCATAGTCCATGACCTGGAGCAGGATGTTGAAAAGATCAATATGCGCCTTTTCGATTTCATCCAAAAGCAGTACGCAGTGGGGGTGTTTCCGGATGTTGTCGGTGAGAATACCGCCCTGGTCGAATCCCACATATCCGGGAGGTGCGCCGATGAGACGGGAAACCGTGTGCTTTTCCATGTATTCGCTCATGTCGAACCGCATAAATTCAATGCCCATATGATCGGCAAGCTGCTTGGCCACTTCGGTCTTGCCGACACCGGTGGGCCCGGTGAACAGAAATGAGCCGATGGGGCGCTCAGGCGTGGCCAGCCCCGCTCTTGAGCGCTTAATCGATGTAACAAGTGTGTCAATGGCCTGATCCTGGCCGTATATGACCTCGAAAAGTCTCTCGTTCAATGTTTCAAGGTTCTTCCGGTCGGATGAGGATACGCTTGAGGGCGGTACTTTGGCAATCTTGGAGACGATCTGTTCGATGTCTTCCTGTGTCACCTTGTAGTCTTTTGATTTCTGATTCAGCCGCAGGAATGCGCCGGTTTCATCCATTACGTCAATGGCCTTGTCCGGCAGAAACCGGTCGTTGATATGCTTGGCGGACAGTCTGGATGTCGCTTCAATGGCCTCATCCGAATATTCGATGCCGTGATGCTCTTCATAATGCGGTTTCAGCCCTTTCAAGATCTCTATGGATTCATCCACCGTGGGTTCGCTGATTTCAATTTTTTCAAACCGCCGGGAAAACGCACGGTCTTTTTCAAAGTAGTTTTTGAACTCCTCATAGGTGGTTGTGCCGATGCACTTGATCTCTCCCTGGGAAAGAGCCGGCTTGAGAATATTGGATGCATCCATGGAGCCGTTGGATGTGGCCCCGGCTCCGACCACCGTGTGAATTTCGTCAATGATCAGAAGGGAATTCTCTTTTTCTTTGAGCGAGTTGATCACGTCTTTGAGACGCTGCTCAAAATCGCCGCGGTACTTTGTGCCGGCCAGAAGAGCTCCCATGTCAAGGGAATAAAGCTCGCATGTTTCAAGAAGATCCGGCACTTCCCGGTTGTGGATTCTAAGGGACAGACCTTCGGCGATGGCGGTTTTCCCGACCCCCGGATCTCCCACGAGGATGGGGTTGTTTTTTCTTC
>CAYFVA010000359.1:0-2333 GCA_964346265.1 uncultured Desulfobacterales bacterium | reverse complement strand
CATCTTCTTTCAGGTAGCACTCCGGCAGTGAATCGTCAAAACGGAATGTCTCGTTGAATATCTCGATGAGTTTGACGTTCTGCCTTGCCATGGTTACACAGTTTCCGCTGATCGCATAAAACAGGATACTCAAACGGGTTTTGGACTGATCCGACCGGATCCTTTGGATCTGGTTTTCGTTGAACCGGCCCGCCATTTCCTTGAGCTGTTCATGGTATTCCTTGATGCGATGGTAGTCGGTGAGCTCTTTTTTGCGAAAGTCGGCTTCCAGCATTTTAAAGATGTCCAGCATATGGTTCTTGATCCGGGTCAGTTCGCTGATCTGTTCCCGGGACAGTCCGGTGTGGCGGTTGCTCACATGGAGCGTCGCTTTGATGGCCGTGTCCCGGTATCCGTCTGAAATCTTCTGCAGCCGGCGGATAATCTGGTAATAATTGTAGCTCAGATTCCTGTCACCGGTTTCAAGCCTTCGCAATACTTCAAAAATATTCGATATAATGATATTGGTCCACATCTGGTACTGCTTGGTTTTCTTCCGGTATTGCCGCAGCTTGCCCAGATCTTCCCGGAAAAGCCCGTCAAATACTTCGTTGATGGAATGCTGCATATCGTCGAGAAGGTATGCCAGGTGATCGAATGTGTCGCCTACGGATTTTCCGCAGTCATCCACATCTTCAAGGCTGAAGATTTTCATCTCGTCTTTTTCGGTTTCTTTTGCCCGGTGCCTGCGGTGGTTCTTCCAGATCACCAGTGTGACAAAGAGAATGATACCGATGATCCCGAAAATTTTTGTGTAATGGATGATATTGGCAAAGACAAACGAGACGGTGAAAGCGATCAGCGCCGTCATGAACCACCCGCCGACAACGGTGAGAACGCCGGTTACCCGGTATACCGCGCTTTCTCTTCCCCATGCCTGGTCGGAAAAGGAGGTGCCCATGGCCACCATGAACGTCACATAGGTGGTGGACAAGGGGAGTTTCATGGAGGTGGCGAACGAGACCACGGCACTTGCCACCATCAGGTTCACCGAAGCCCGGATCAGGTCAAAGGCGGGTTTTTCACCTGAACCGGCCCGGGTGGTATCCTCAGGGGATACCCGGCGGGTGACGCTTCGCCTGACCGGCGTCGGCAGAATCGTTTTGATGGTCCCGAAAAAAAGGTCCACCACATTGACGATTCTCCTGGACAGCCATATGGATTCGAACCGTTCGGTTCCTTCATGCTGCCGGCCGAGACTGATTTCGGTCTCGGTGACGGTCCGGGCCTTTTTGGAAAGCCAGAGCGTCAATACCATGATAAAACCCGCTGTCAGCAGAATCCATGTGTTGGATTTCACGGACTTGCTGAGTGCAGCCATGGGGATGGTCAGGGGGTCGGCCGAGGCGGCGGCCGTGGTAAAAGCGCTCAATCCGGCAAGGGGCACGCCGATAAAGTTGACCAGGTCATTGGCTGCGAACGCCATGGCCAGGGCGAATGTGCCCACAAGGATGATCGGTTTGAGGATGTTCACCCGGAAAACCGAAAGAAGGATCTGGAATACACCGGCGGATACAATGAATATGCCAAAAAGAAGGAAAAGGGTGTGCTCGTGGATCCATTGAACGCTTGCTTCGTCCATGAACGTGGCGCCCTTGGCGCCTTTTACCAGGATGAAAAAGGTGATGGCGGCCATGGCCGCGCCTGCGAAGAGTCCGCCGTACCTGGGAAGCGTCCGGGAGGTGTCAAAGGTAAAGACGGCCCGGGTGAGAAACTGGATCAAGGCCCCGGCAACAAATGCAATGACAATCGACATGAGAATGCCGAACACAATGGATAGAGCTTTTGCCGTATTGATATATTCCCACAGTTCGAGCCCGCCGTTGGCTGATGCTGCAACCTTGATAAGAGAGACCGCCACTGCGGCCCCGATCAGTTCAAACACAATGGAGACGGTGGTGGAGGTGGGCAGCCCGTTGGAGTTGAACACATCCAGAAGCAGGATGTCGGTGAGCATGACGGTGAGAAAAATGGCCAGAAGATCCGGCATGGTAAAGAACTGGGGATGGAAAATTCCTTTCCGGGCCACTTCCATCATGCCGCCGGAGAATGTCACACCTGCCAGGATACCGAGACTTGCAACAAAAATGATGACGTTGAACGGGGCCACTTTCGACCCGATGGAGGAATTGAGAAAGTTGACTGCATCGTTGCTCACGCCCACCATCAGGTCGAAGACGGCGAACAGCATCAGCATCACCACGATGATGAAATAAAATTCAATACCCATATTGATCCCTTTGTTAGGATTTTGTTTTCATATCAAACGGGCATGTTTTTATAATGTTATGGAC